>CAYWKC010000006.1:5117-8826 GCA_964459145.1 uncultured Candidatus Saccharibacteria bacterium | reverse complement strand
TACCACTACCTATACTCTGACTGTCACCGGGTCAGGAGGGACGGGCACTTGTGCCACGACATTGACAGTTGGATCTACACCAGTAGATAATACTCCGACTTGTTCTATGACGGTTGACCCTAATACGATTGTAAAAGGAGGTAGTACTACTCTATCCTGGACATCTACCAATGTTGTCTCAGCTTTAATTGATAATAGCATTGGTTCAGTTAACCCAAATGGTTCAATGTCTGTTTCTCCAAGTGATGCCACAACTTATACAGGAACTTTTACTGGAACTAATGGGAATAATATTACTTGTTCTGTTTCAATATCGGTTACCTCTGGTGGAGGAGGAGGTGGCGGTGGAGGAGGAGGTGGTTCTAATCCCCCCACCGTCACTCTATCCTCAGATTTCTCTGCCCAAGAATTAATTCCATCTTTTATTTATCTTAGTCAAGTTCCTTATACAGGTTTGCTAGAAAAAGAAAAAATAATACAAAGAGTTTTCTTTATTGTTAACTAGATAAAAAATAAAACAAAAACTGCCAAATTTTTATTTGGCAGTTTTTGTTTGAGAATTAACAATTTATTTTCTTTCTTCTATTTCTTGTTTAATTTTATCTATGAATTCATCAATGGAAGATTGACCTAGGTTGCCGTTATCACGACTTTCAACAGTTACAACTGAACTCTCTGACTCTTTGTCTCCTAAAATTAGTATATAAGGGACTTTTTCTATTTTGGCAATTCTAATTTTTTTGCCTAAACTTTCGTCATCCAAATCCAATTTTACTCGAAAATCTTCATCTAAAAGTTTCTTAAAAACTTCTTGAGCATATTTTTTGTGTTTGTCTGAAATGGAAAGAACTTTAATTTGTACAGGAGCAAACCAAAGAGGAAATTTACCGGCATAGTGCTCAATCAAAAAAGCGAAAAATCTTTCAAAAGACCCAATCAAAGCTCTATGAATAATAAAAGGTCTTTTTTTCTTTCCTTCTTTATCTATATAATTTAAATCAAATCTTTCTGCTAAATTAAAATCAATTTGAATGGTAGAGATAGTATCTTCTTTACCAAAAACATTGATAGCTTGAATATCTAATTTGGGTCCGTAAAAAGCAGCTTCGTTTTTTTCCTCTCTAAATTTTACTTTGTTTTTAGTTAATACTTTTTTTAACGTGCTTTCAGCTTTTTCCCAATCCTTTTTCTCTCCCACATATTTAGTTCTATCATCACCTGATAAGGAGAGGCGATAAGTGTAGTTATTGAAACCTAAATCTCGGTAAAATATTTCCAACATTTCTAAAACCTCCATAAATTGATCTTCTAACTGTTCAGATGTGCAAAAAATATGAGCATCATTTTGTGTGAACCCCCGAACTCTTTGTAGCCCATGAAGTTCGCCTGATTTTTCATAACGATAAACTGTGCCTAATTCGCCCCATTTAAGAGGTAAGTCACGGTAGCTTTTAGGTTTCATTTTATAAACCATCATGGCAACAGGACAATTCATTGGTTTTAAGTAAAATGTCTCGTTGTCTATTTTAAGAGGAGTGTACATACTATCTTTATAAAATCCTAAATGTCCTGAGGTTTCAAATAATTCGGCTTTGTTAATGTGAGGAGAAAGAAGATGTTCATATCCATAAGACCTTTCCATTTTTAACATATAATCTTCCAAAACACGACGCATAGCGTAACCTTTAGGTAACCAAATAGGAAGACCTTGTCCCACTTCAGGAAGGTTTACAAAAAGCTCCATTTCTTTGCCTATCTTGCGATGATTCCTTTTTTCAGCTTCTTCTAACATTTGAAGATGTTTACTTAATTCCTCTTCTGTCTTAAAAGCTACTCCATAAATACGAGTGAGCATTTTATTTTTTTCGTTACCTTTCCAATAAGCTCCTGCAATACTCATCAATTTGAAAGCTTCTGGGTTAATTTCAGAACTATTAGTTATGTGGGGGCCCTCACACAGGTCTATAAAACCATCCGAACGATAAATAGTCGGTTTTTCTAAATCAGCTAGAAGTTCTAATTTATAAGGTTGATCTTTAAACAATTTTTCAGCTTCTTTTTTGCTGATTTCTTCTTTCTTAAAATCTAATTTTTGTGAAATTAATTTTTTTATTTCTTCTTCTAATTTGGTCAAATCTTTTTCTTCTAATTTTTTAGATAAATCAAAATCGTAATAAAAACCATTTTCAATAGCTGGACCAATAGCTAATTTAGTTTGAGGATCTTTTTTCAGAACAGCCATGGCTAAAAGATGGGCCAATGAATGTCTAATTTTTTCTACTAATGCTTCATTTTTTTCTGTTTCCATACTATTTAATTCTATATTTTTATTCTTTTTTGTCAAAATGATATATATTATAAGTAATGAGAAAAAATAAAATTTTAGTTATTCTTGGACCGACTGTTTCTGGGAAAAGTGATTTGGCGGTAGAATTGGCCAAACAGTTTAACGGTGAAATTATCTCGGCTGATTCTCGTCAAGTTTATAAAGGGCTAAACATTGGTTCAGGTAAAATTACCGAAAAAGAGATGCTGGGTATTTCGCATTATCTGTTAGATGTGGTGCAACCATGGACGGTGTTTACTGTGGCAAAATTTCAAAGGTTGGCTCAACAGAAAATCAAAGAAATCTTAAAAAAAGGGAAATTACCGATTATCTGTGGGGGAACGGGTCTATATATTAAATCAATTGTGGACAATGTTGATTTTCCAAAAATAAAACCAAATCTCAAGTTGCGAGCAGAGTTAGAAAAAAGATCGACAGTTGAGCTGTTGAAAATTTTGCAAAAATTAGACCTACACAAAGCCAAAATAATTGATGCCAACAATTCTCGACGATTGATCCGAGCCATCGAAATCGCTACATTACTTAGTGCTCAGAGCGCTAAGGATTTACTACTTAGTCCCCCGAGCGCTAAGTGGAGGGTGTTGCAGATTGGAATTAAGACAGATAGAGATATCTTAAAAGAAAGAATTGAACGAAGATTTCTTAAAAGAATTGCACAAGGAATTATTACCGAGGCAAAGGAGTTACATCAAGTGGGGTTAACTTATAAAAGATTTTCTGAAATTGGTTTAGCTCATAAATATATAGTTTTATACTTACAAAATAAAATCTCTAAAGAAGATTTTATCAAAAAATCAATTCAAGCTGAACAAAAATATGCTAAAAGACAGATGACTTGGTTTAAGATGGACAAAAGGATTAAATGGTTTTCTTTGGAAGAGAAACAAAAAATTAAAAACACAGTATCTGCTTTTCTTAAAAAATGAGAATAGGTATAATAAATAGATATGAAAGTTATTTTTAAAATTCAATTTTTGTTGATTCTTTTTTTATTTTTATTTTCTAATGTTTTAGCCGTTTCCTCTGGTCTCAATGCTGGTTTTGTCAATGGTTTGTGGTATTCCAAAACTCCTTTTTTCTCTGGCGAAAATGTTCGTATTTATACGGTTATTCAAAATCAATCTGGTTTTGATATTATTGGAACGGTTGGATTTTTTGATAACGGTAATTTATTAAGTCAGTCCGATTTTTCTATTGTCAATGGAAGATTGATTGAAAAATGGGCAGATTGGATACCTTTTCAAGGAGAACATGAAATTTCTGTAAAAATTTCTAATACAAAAAAGATTGAAATTGGTAAAGATCCAGAAACTATTGATTTAATTTCTAATGTTCCGATTTTGGAAAAATATGAAATTGATT
>CAYWKC010000006.1:0-5017 GCA_964459145.1 uncultured Candidatus Saccharibacteria bacterium | reverse complement strand
GAAACTATTGATTTAATTTCTAATGTTCCGATTTTGGAAAAATATGAAATTGATTTGGATACAGATGGAGATGGAATTGGGAACAAAAGTGATACAGATGATGATGCTGATGGGCAAACAGATGAAGAGGAAAAAATAGCTGGGACGAACCCCCTAGTTTTTGATAAGAAAATTATTCAATCTCAAGATAATTCCAATTCTAATGGGCAAGGAAATAATTCTATTTTAATTGAAAACGAAACTGGAGTTTTAACTGAAAAAATAATCGATAAGACAAGAGAAATAGCCAGTGAAATATCTAAGACATTTATTGAGACAGCCGATAATACAAAAAAGATTTTAGAGAGAGAAAAAGAAAAAATTGATGAAGAATTAAAACAAGAAGCAGAGAAAATTGCTCTTGAAACACCCACGAAAATAGATAAAAATCAAAATCAGTATATTGCTTCTCTTGTAGAAAATATTCCAGAATTAAAAGAAGTTTATAGTTTTTTCCTTGCTGTTCTTATTTATATTCTCAATAGTTGGTGGATTTTGTTAGGTTCGATAACGATAATTATTTATTTTCTTTGGAAAATGATAAGTAAAAAATTATTTAAAAGAAGTTATTAATTTAAAAAATTAATTAGTTGTTTTTTTAACTCTCAAGAAATTAAATAACATTGAAGCGATTGCTCCTAAAATAAAAGTTATTTGAATTCCAACAAAGAACGAGAGAAAAATTACCAATAATAACATAAAAACTTTCCCCGCGTTAATGGCCATTTCTTTTATAACTGTAAATTCATCAATGTAATGACCTTCGTCAGCAGCTTTTTCGTAGGTCATCGCATCAAAAGGGATTCGCATAAAGATTTTCATTAATTTTTGATAAGCATCAACGATAAATATCTGAAAAGCAGTGGCAATGAATATCTTAATAATCCAACCTAAAGCATAAAAAGTGCTTCCAAACCTTAAAAATTTTTTACGATTCATCTTTTTATCAGCGTATTTACCGACGAGTAATTGCAAAATAATCGTTACTCCGACAATAACAGTGGAAACAATTCCAAGTTTCAAATAATTTCCGTTTAAGATCTGGAACATGAAAATTGGCCAGATAATTGTTCCAATAGAACTTTCAGCTCCATCAGCCATGAAAGCTAAAACCTCGGATCTCCTTTTTTTAGAAAAAAAGTTTTGCCAAGTTTGCTTAATTGTCCAAGTAAACTTTTCATGTGTGTGAGGTATTTTAAATAAAGGGATAACTGAAAAGAGATAAAGCAAAACGGCTATTGCAAAAAGTATTTGAAATGAAAACTCAGTGATTATAAACCCAGCAATTAAAGGGGTAAAAATGGCAACAATATTACTGGTGGCTCCGACTAAACCTATTTCTTTTCCGCGACTTTTTTTATGGGTAAATTTAGCAAAATCAACATGAAAGGGAATCCAATAAAGTAGACGATAAATCAACAGAGTAAAAACAATTAGGGGCACTAATAATTTTACATTATTTTCATTTAAAAAATAAAAAAGAGAATAATAAAATGCTCCAAAAAAAGCTGCAGTTTGAAGAGCTCTTCTAAACCCAAATTTATTTAAGAGTTTTGCTCCGTACATCACTGAAAAACCATAAACAAGATTTCCAGCTAAAAAAAACCAAGCCACCATTCTTAGATTTTGCTCAAAAATATCAAACAAAAAAATTGGTATATACAAACCTAATAAACCTGTGGCGATATAAATTATAATTCTACTTTTATAGAGAGCTTTAAATCCTTTAGAAATTTTATAATCAAGATAATTATTTTTAGATATAACATTCATGTAAAACATTCTAACATATTTTTTATTTTTAATAGAAGATTAAAAATTATAAATTCTTGTTTTTTTATTTTTCTGGTGTTAATATTCTAGTATTAATTTATGTTTAAAAATCGTTTAATTGCTTTAATCCTTCTCATTGCCGGCTTGTTAACTGGTTATTTTGCTGTGCAGGTGAGTGAGACAAAATTTCCTTATAAATTTGGTTTAGATATTGCTGGTGGAACCCATCTTATTTATCGGGCTGATACTTCTGAAGTTGATTCAGCAGAAATTTCAGATTCAATGTCCGCCTTAAGAGACGTAATTGAAAAAAGAACAAATCTTTTTGGCGTAACAGAACCTCTTATTCAAACGGAAGTGGGTTCCTCTCCTAACGGAGGGCAAAAAGAACACCGTCTTATTGTAGAGCTTCCAGGCGTTACAGATATTAGCCAAGCTATTGAAATGATTGGGCAAACTCCTCTTTTGGAATTTAAATTAGCCCGAGAAATTTCAACTGGTTCTGATTCTGAACAGGAACCGGTCTTCACTTTTATTGAAACAGGAATTTCAGGGCGGGTTATTGAAAAGGCACAACTTCAATTTAATTCAACTACTGGTGAACCAGCAGTCCTTCTTTCTTTTAATAGTGAGGGGAAAGAATTGTTTGCTAAGATTACCAGTGAAAATGTTGGTCAGATTTTAACTATTTTTTTAGATAATCAAATTATTTCTTCTCCTGTTATCCGTGAAAGTATTAGAGATGGAAAGGCTCAAATTAGTGGTAATTTTACACCACAAGAAGCTAAAACCCTTGTGAGAGATATAAATTATGGAGCCTTGCCTCTTCCTATTGAATTAATTTCGACTCAATCAATTGGAGCCTCTATTGGTGTTGAAACTTTAAATAAAGGTGTTCGGGTAGCTCTTTATGGTTTATTAGCCGTGATGATTTTTCTAATTTTTTGGTATCGTTTACCTGGTTTTGTGGCCTCAGTTTCTCTGCTTATTTATGTTTCTTTAATTTTATCTATTTTCAAGTTAGTGCCTATTACCTTAACCTCAGCGGGAATTGCGGGTTTTATTTTATCAATTGGGATGGCGGTTGATGCTAATGTCCTTATTTTTGAAAGGTTGAAAGAAGAGTTGAGAGATGAGCGAGATACTGATTCGGCTATTAGGGAAGGTTTTGCTAGAGCTTGGTTAAGTATTCGTGATAGTAATATCTCCAGTATCATTACAGCCATCATATTATTCTGGTTTGGAACTTCCTTGGTAGAAGGTTTTGCCCTAACTTTTGGTTTAGGAGTTATTGTTAGTATGTTTACGGCTATTACGGTAACCAGGTCTTTTCTTTTAGCTATTAGCCCGAAAAAAGAAACTCCCTTTAAAAAAATTCTTTTTGGTTCAGGTTTACCAAGTAGGGGAAAAGAATCTTTTAAAAATTAATTTTATATGTTTATTATCAATCACAAAAAAATATTTTTTATTTTCTCTGGTTTATTGATGGTAGCCTCTCTCTTTTTTATAATTGTCTTTGGTTTTAATTTTGGTATTGATTTTATGGGAGGGTCAATTTTAGAAGTGGCTTATGTAGACGATAATCATTTAGATATAAACGAACTTAAAACAAATATTCAAGGACTTGGTTTGGGTAGTTTTACGGTTCAAACAACTTCCTTTGAAAATGAAAACGGTCAAGGCAAAAAAGAAGGAATTATTTTGAAAACGAGAGATTTAACTGAGGAAGAAAGATCTTTAATTGTTTCTTCAATTAGTCAAGATGGCCAATATCAAATTGAGGAAAGAAGATATAATTCTATTGGTCCTGTGATTGGACAAGAATTAAGAAAAAAAGCTTTTTGGGCACTGTTAGTGGTAGTTTTGGCTATTATTCTTTTTATTGCCTTTGCTTTTCGTAAGGTAACAGAGGTTGCTAATTCAAATAACAAAGTTTCTTCTTGGAAGTATGGTTTTTCAGCCATCATTGCTTTAATCCACGACATTCTTATTCCCGCGGGTATTTTTACTCTCTTAGGTCATTATTTTATAAATTATCAAATTGATGCTGTTTTTGTGATGGCGATCTTAGCTATTCTTGGTTTTTCGGTAAATGATACGATTGTTGTTTTTGACAGGATTAGAGAAAATTTGAACTTAACTAAAAAAGAGACATTTGATGAAATTGTTGGAAAAAGTTTGAGACAAACAATGGCGCGTTCTATTAATACTTCTTTAACAACCTTAATAGTTCTCTTGATACTGTATTTTTTTGGAGGGGAATCAACACAACAATTTGCTTTAGTGCTTTCTTTGGGTGTTATTTTTGGAACTTATTCCTCAATCTTTTTGGCGTCGCCTCTTCTCACTCTTTTTCAAAAACGGAAATAAAATATATTCTCTTTAATTTTTCATCTTTTTCAAATTTGTGGCTATCGCATAGCCACAAATATCATAGCCACAAATATAATAATTAAAAATGGTGCTCGGCTTGCTTTTATTTTATTTTTTATTATAATAGATGCGTTCTTTGACAATGAAATAATTCTTGGATTATTGCTAAATGGCAATATCCAAACATTGTAATTGTTTATATGTTCCGTGCGAAATATATAGACAAAACCTTTGATGATTTTATATTAGCTTGGATCAAATTCTCTGGAACTTTTTCTTTTGTTTCGTTTCTTTGCAAACGAGCAAATCTTTAAAAAAGATTTGCCTAAAAATCGTTCCTGCCCAAGGTGGGCAAGTACAATTTTTATGATAGAGTTTGATCCTAGCTCAGGATGAACGCTGGCGGCGTGGATAAGGCATGCAAGTCGAACGACCCTTCGGGGGAGTGGCAAACTGGGTAGTAACAGGTGGGTATGAACTCAAGAGTCAGGAATAGCTTATCGAAAGATAAGGTAATACTTGATAGTCCGATTGTTTCCCATTGTGTTCGAAACGAATTTCGAATTTAAAATTTCAAATTTTGATTCAAAAAATAATTTAGAGTGACTAAATTTTTAAACAACGAATTTTTGCAAAGCAAAAATTTGTCAACATTAAAAATTCAAACATTAGAAATTTAAAATTGATTCAAAATTCAAAATTCAAAATTTTGAATTTGTCTTCGAGCGTAGCGAGAAGCAATCGGTAAAGATTTATCGCTCTTGAATCAGCCCGCTCAGTATCAGCTTGTTGGTAAGGTAATGGCTTACCAAGGCTATGACGCTTAGGGGAG
>CAYWKC010000005.1:6899-26034 GCA_964459145.1 uncultured Candidatus Saccharibacteria bacterium | reverse complement strand
TTTCAGAAAGGAGGTGATTTGAGTGAAGATTTGTTTTCGAAGACATGGGGAGTGGAATCGGGGTACTGGAGATCTTACCCCTCAAGCTCAACTGGCTGCTTTAAGAAAAGCAAGGGATTATGATCAAGTGTATTCATCCCCAGTCTGGCGTTGTATTCAAACCGCCCGCGTCCTTAGTAACGGAGGGGATGTGCAAACATGTGAAATTTTTACCGATCTGGGGGGTTCCGTTGTTGGCGTTTGGGATCATGTGGACTCGATCCGGAATTTTCTTAGGCAATTTGTGGGAAGTGAGGGTAAAGTTCTTATTGTTTCCCATAGCAATTTGGTTTCGGCTCTCAACCTTCTTAATCTTGGGGAAGAGATTCCTAAGGATCTCAATGATCTTCCCGAGTTTCCGTATTTAGGGGGATTTAACTTTTATGTCTAGGTCGGTTGCTGTAAGGGGGGGTGATTCTGTGTGAATCACCCCTTTTTTTATTTTTGGTATAATAAAAGACAAAGTAATGTTTTTAGATGACGATGAGACAAAACAAAAATGGGGACAAGGTTTAGATTATCTCTTTGCTGATTACCATGTTGGTATAGATAGGATTGTTAAAAACAATTTAAGAGGAAATTATTGCCACTATTTAATTAATGGAGTAGCCTCAGGTATTTCCAAAGCATTAGAACAAGCGAAAGATGTTTTGGAAGAACAATATCCAGAAGAAAAAGGATTAATTAAAAAAATAGGACAATTACAATTATTATATTATCATAGTGCTACTTTAAATGAATTGGTTGTTTTCATTACTTTAGCAGAACAGTTTTTAAGATCTATTTACTAATTCAAAAATTTTTCTTAATGAAATATTTAGGCATTGATTATGGGGTAAAAAGAGTAGGGATAGCGGTGTCAGATGACAGTGGGGGCTTGGCTTTTGCTAAAACTGTTTTAGAAAACGATAAACAACTTTTAAAAAATGTTTTAAAAATATGCAGGGAAGAAAAAATTGAGAAGGTTATTTTAGGGGAGTCCCTAGATTTTTCAGGTCAACCCAATGTTATTATGAAAGGAATTTTGGAATTTAAGAAAAAGTTAATAGAGAATAACTTGAAAGTTTATTTAGAGCCAGAATTTTTAACTAGTGCGGAAGCAGAGCGAATTCAAGGAAAAAATGATAAACTGGATGCATCCGCAGCGGCTTTAATTCTTAAAAGTTATTTAGGCAAACAAAAGCAAAAAAAATAAAATGATTTTAAATTTTTTACAAAAAACAAAAGAGGGTATTCAGGATTGGGTTGATAACAAAGCTCATGGCAAAGTGGCTAAAATTTGGTTGATTATTTTTTCTTTTACAGAAGCATCTTTTTTTATAATTCCCCCAGATGTTTTCCTCTTAGCGATTTTAATCAAGAATGGAGTTAGATGGATTTATTATTCTTTCATTACGACCGTGGCTTCAGTAGTGGGAGGTTTGTTCGGGTATGCGATTGGTTTTTTCTTCTTTGACCTGATTGGCGAATTCATCATTGATACTTATCATTTACAAAGTCAAATGCTGGCAGTGTCCAATATGTTTTCTCAAAATGCTTTTTGGACAATTTTTATTTCGGCTTTTACCCCGATTCCCTTTAAAGTTTTTACTATCTCGGCTGGTTTTTTCAAAATAAATTTTTGGGTATTTTTAGGGGCTTCTCTCATTGGGCGGGGAATGAGATTTTTTGTGGTGGGTTATATTGTGAAGTTATTTGGCAGACGAATGGCCAAGAGTGTCTTTAAATATTTTAATTGGATTCTTTTAGTTTTGGTGGTAGCGATTGTTTTAATCCTTGTTTGGTAACTATTGACTTTTAATATTTTCTAGTAATGATTGATTTCAGTCTTGTTTTTTTATATAATTCAAAAAACAAATAAGGGGCGATTAGCTCAGTTGGTAGAGATAGAAACGACGGAGTTTCTATCGTTTACATCTCGGTGTAAATGAGCTGATTAAATTTGAAAATTAAATAAATGGTACTAAGTAAAATTAGACTTGGGCGATTAGCTCAGTTGGTAGAGCAACTCGTTTACACCGAGAAGGTCGGGGGTTCAAATCCCTCATCGCCCACAAAATCTTAAATCTCTAAACTATCGCTTAGAGATTTTTGATTTTTGTAGGAGTGATGAGGGATTTGAAAGACGGAGGCGCGAAGCCAATTTGTGAGCTTGTGAACAAATTGAAGCCGAGTCGGGGTCGCGAAATTTTGCGAAGCAAAATATTTACGGTCAAATCCCTCATCGCCCCACACAAAACAAAAACAATGCTGTTAAAGCATTGTTTTTTGTTTTAATCGGTGCTTCCCAATAGGAATGGTCACAAATCACTAAGTTTTTTATTTTACTTCGTTCATAAAAAACAAAGTGTTTGCGACCCCATCTCAGTGTTGTTCTTCATTATCGCAACATCTTCCGACTTCCGATTCCTAACACAAGCCAAGCAGTTGGCTTGTTCCGAGTTCACAAAATTACGAAATAATTTTGTGCCCCCGGTAGGAATCGGACCTACATCTAGAGATTAGAAGTCTCTCGTTCTATCCATTGAACTACGGGGACAAATTATTAAAATTATAATTAAAATCTACTTATTTATACCAATTTTATTGCTACAAATCAATGTAAGGTTTATTCAAAAAAGCTTTTTGACAAAAAGAAAGACCGTCATAAGTCACACAAAATATCTCTGTGCAATTTATGACAGTCTTGGTTAAAGGTTATTTTTTTGATATATCTTTCCCAATTTCCTCCCACACTGAGAGGAGGTGGGGCATTTCCTCCAGCCCGATAAGACCATCGGTGCTGGACCAGAGGAACGGCATAATTCCTAAAACCCCAACCTTACTTTGTGCCAAATTGTAATAAGGCAGGGCTAGATTTATAAGTTCCTCCTCATTCACGGGACTGTCTGCGAACGAGAACGTCCCTGGCACTAGGACGAGTTTCTGATTGGGGTGGAGGTGTTTATTGAAGCTCGCCAACCTCTCGCCCCAGATCTGGGCGAATTGAGAGAAATCTCCTTCAGGAGATAACCTCTTAAAATCCGCCCAGTAGAAGTATATCGCTATCCAATCATAGCCGACTGGGATAGCGTATTCTTCTAGTGCATCTTCTGGGAAAGGAACCCCCCACGCCTGTCCTTGGAGGATTTCTCTTTCCGTGATGACGATGCTTCCCACCACCTTCTTTTGCGGGAAGCTCCTTTTGATCTGAAACGCGACCTCTTCCAACATTAGTCGCATTTTCCGAAAAGACATTCTACTAGTCATGGCTTGCCAGTAGGGTTCGTCTATTGGGAAAAATCCACTGACGGTCTCCAAGGAGGGCTGGATTTTTTCGGCGTATAATTTCCAATCTTCCTTGTAGCTATCTTTCAGACCAATTTCCCCGTCTTTGATCTGAAAGAAGACGTGGTCAACGGACAAAATTGACCACATCTTTTGTTCTCTTGCTTTGAGGACTTTGACGACATCCTCCTCCGCCGAATCGCTTCTTATTAAAGCGATGTTGGAGAAAAAAGATGTCTCTGAAAAGTAGTCCTCTTTTTCTCCCACCCCCGAGACTCCCGTAAAAGCGGGTCCGAAGAACTTTAGGTGACGGATGTAAACAACTGTCACTGTCCGAACGGTGCTGAAGTCAGGGAGAGAAATGATGAAGTCTAAACCCCCTTCTTTCTCGCAGAGGGGAAGTTGAAAAGAGACAACTCCTTCGCCGTTGGTGGAAAGCTCTTGTTTTTCGTAGCTGTTGGATTCGGCAACGACCCGAATTCCTTCAACAGAAGACTCTTGCCAAGAAAAGACCGAGATCTGAAAGGCTTGATCCTCTCTCCCAATAGAGACTTCTATCGGGTTCTTGGTTTCAATTCTGTAATTCGGCACTTCACCGAACGAAAACGAATTTGATTCGGTTATTAGCATGGCAATGATAATTGCCAGTGCTGATAACCAAGCCAGCATTGTGGCGGTTACCACTATTTTTTTCTTTGTCATTTTTCTCCTCCTTTTTGGTTTTTGGGGAAATAAGAAAATATAAAAAAATTTTACAATGAACATCTTACCTATCTATAATTATGCAATACTTACTCAAAAAAAGCAAGGGGTTAGATTAACCCCTGTTTAAAGCTTGATTTTAAAGATTTTTTCTTTGTTTTGTGGTAAAAATAAGGGGTGAAGATTGAAATATTATTTGAAAATGAAGATGTGGTTGTGATTAATAAACCAGCGGGTTTAGTAGTGCATTCAGATGGAAAAACTAAAGAAAAGACTGTCTGTGATTGGATTTTGGAAAATTATCCCAAATTAGAAAATGTGGGGGAGCCTTTAGTTCTACAAGACCCTAATCTTGCAGACGGGCGAGGCGAAATTGAAATTAAGCGACCAGGGATTGTTCATCGTTTGGACAAAGAAACAAGTGGTGTTTTAATAATTGCAAAAACGCAAGAAGTTTTTTTGCACTTAAAACAACAATTTAAAGATAAAAAAATTGAAAAAAAATATAGAACTTTCGTTTGGGGTGAAATGAGAGACGACGAGGGTGTTATTGACCGGCCAATTGGCAGAAGTGGAAAAGATTTTCGACAGTGGTCGGCTCAAAGAGGAGCTAGAGGAAAAATGAGAGAGGCGGTAACTGAATATAAAGTTTTAAAAAAAAATAAGGATTTTTCTTTTTTGGAGGTTAATTTAAAAACAGGTAGGACTCACCAGATTAGGGTGCATATGAAAGCTATCAATTATCCAGTGGTGGGGGATAAATTATATGCTCCGAAAAGAGAATACGCTTTGGGTTTTGAAAGGTTAGCCCTTCACGCTTTTTCCATTGAATTTTCTCTATTGAATAGGGAAAGAAAGAGAATAAAGGTGCATTTACCTAGTGATTTTAAAAGAGCTTTGAAATTGATGAAATAGTTGTAAAAAGTAAAAATACGAGAAAGGTCCTTTTTGGTAGGGAGATAAACATTTAAACCCTCTAAAAAGGACTTTTTTCGTATTTTTACAGAAATATTGATGGATGAATTTTTGATTAAGATTGCGAAACAAGGTGATCTATGATAAAGTTGGGCAGTAAATTAAATAATAAATAAGAATTTACGATTTGTGGGTTATGTAAAGTAACCCCAGTGAAATGTCATTTAAATTTTAAAAATTTAAATAATTCAAATTTCGCAGAAATTTGAATTTCACGGGGTAATATTTTTTTAAACTCGCTTTGCTCGTAAAGAAAAATATTATGAAATTGGAAAGTATACAAATTTCGCCAGTCAATATTGAAGAAAGAAAAAAACTTGGAATTAGAGCTGGAGATACTGTGCGTGTTTGGGTGAAAATTCAAGAGAAAGATAAAACAAGACTACAAGCCTTTGAAGGATTGGTTTTATCAAGGAAACATGGCGATGAACCAGGTGGAACTTTTACTGTGCGAAAAGTGGCTAGTGGGGTAGGGGTGGAAAGAGTTTTCCCGTTATTTTCACCAGCGATTGATAAAATTGAAATTATCAAGAGATCTAGAGTGAGAAGGTCTAAGCTTTATTTCATTCGTGAAAAAGCTACGAGAGAAATTCGTCGTCAAATGAGAAAAATGAATATTTTAAATCTTTCTACTGAAAGTGGTATGGCTACTGAAGCCGATAGAATTAAACAAGCAGAAGAAGACAAACTAAAGGAAGAAGAAAATCAAAAAATTCAAGAAAACGAACAGTCAAAAGAAACTGAAGAAGCTGTTGTTGAAAATTCTGAAGAGAAATCAGCAGAGACAGAAGATAAGAAAGAAAATTAAAATAAAAAACGAAGAGCCGATTAAAACAATTTTAAAAATTGTTTTAATCGGCTCTTTTAATTTACTGATTTTTCATCTATACTATTTTTATATTTATGTCCAGATGGTGGAATTGGTATACACACACGGTTGAGGGCCGTGGCTCGTAGAGCATATGGGTTCGAGTCCCATTCTGGGCACACAAACGAAGTGTGTGAACAGGAAGCAAGCGATAGCTTGCATTGGGGCAAGAAGGCCGGAGCGATATGCGAGTTTGCCTGACTGGAAGGAAGGCAAGGCGAGCATTGCGAGGCGGGCCTGCGAAAAATTTCCGTTAGGAAATTTATTTGTAGGCAAGTCCCATTCTGGGCACTTGTTGAAAATATAATATGGTGCCTATAGTGTAATGGTTAGCACTAGAGTTTGTGGAACTCTCAGTTCCGGTTCAAATCCGGGTAGGCACCCATTTTTTGGAATTGTGTTTTTAATTATTAGTTGTTCTCTTTTTATTTTGATATAATAAAAACATATGAAAAATAGATTGTTAGGTTTAATTCTTTTAATTTCTCTTGTCGTTGTTTATATTTTGCAACCTTATTATGGAAATATTTCAGATGGCGTTTACAATATAGCTAAATATGCAATAGCAATTTGTGGGGCTTGGGTGGGTCTTAAATTGCTGATTCACCCTATTAAATGATTTTATTTTGAAAAAATAAAATCAAGATTTGGCGTAAGGGTGATATAAAATATTTTAGAATTTATAAACATTATGAATTAACTAACCTTTGTTAAATTACAAAGCCAAATCTTATTTAACGAGGTAAAAAATTAATTTAAAGTATATGGAACAAGAAAATACAAATAACTTTTGTAGTTTATGCCAGAGAGGAGCTACTGTAAAATTATTGTCTCTTTTTTTGGCTATTTTATCAATTTTCTTTTTGGTAAAAATTTATGGTTCGTTAAAAGAAAATAGTTTTATTGGTCAAGATATTTATCCTCAAACTACTATCAACGTGACAGGAGAGGGTGAAGTGTCAGCGATGCCTGATATTGCTACTTTTAGTTTTTCTATTTCCAAAGAAAAACTTATTGTTAAAGAGGCTCAACAAGATGTGGATAACATAATGGCTGGAGTTTTAAGTTTTTTGGAAGAAGCTGGGGTTGAAGAAAAAAATATCAAAACAACCAGTTATAACATTTATCCTCGTTATGAATGGAGAAGTACAGGGGTTGCTTGTTATGGCTCGTATTGTCCAACTCCTGACCAAGAAAGAGAATTGGTTGGTTATGAAGTTAGTCAGAATATTAGTGTTCGTTTAGAAGATATTGATAAAGCGGGGGAGATATTATCAGGGATAGGAGAATTAGGAGTTACTAATGTGAGTGGTTTAAGTTTTGAAATTGATGATGAAGATGGGTTAAGAAGAGAAGCCAGAGAGATGGCTATCCAAGAAGCTAAAGAAAAAGCACGAGAATTAGCCAAAGATTTAGGGGTAAGTTTAGTAAGAATCACTTCTTATTCATCTAATGAAGGAGATGTTTATCCTCAGTATTATGCCAAAGCAGATATGGCTTATGGTTTAGGTGGGGGAGAATCTGTTAATTCGGCTTCAATTCCTGTGGGTGAGAATGAAATTAATGTCATGGTTTATCTGACTTACGAAATAAAATAGATTTAGCAGGTCTGTTTAGTTAACCTTTAGAGGTGACACTTAATTGATAACTATTAAACTTTTCAAGCGGTGTTATTCCATGTAGGTATCTTCCTAAATGGATTCTCTCACAATTATACCATGTTAAATATTCAAACAAAGTTAACCAAGGACGACGAGGATTAAGATAATATTCTTGATCAATTACTCCGTGAGCTCTTTCTACGGCTCCGTCCCAAGTCGGTGAAGATTTTGGAATAAAATAATGAGCAATCCCTCTTTGACCTAAATATTGATGAAAGTCTCCTCGGTTCTCACTGCCATTGTCAGTCTGTATTCCAATCATTTTAAAGGGGAAATAGTTGTCTGCTTTAGTAAAAGCTCTAATAGTATCTTCAGCTGTCATGTTATTGGTAGTGATGGCAAATTGCATACCGGTATAGATATCAATAAAGGTTCTCTGATATTTTCTGATATTATCTTCCCAAACATATTTGGCGTCTAATTGCACAATTTCACCAGGATAAGTTGCCTGTAAAGGTTTTTTAAGTGGGGTATACCAAGGCAGCTTTTTCTGTGGACGAAAAATTAAATTTTTCTTTTTGTAATATTTGTAGATAGCTGTCGTAGAGATATCTAAATTAAATTTTCTTTTGATTAAGAGTTTCATTTTTCTTGGTCCGTAATTGATTAATTTCTTTTGTTCAAAGATAAAGATCTTTATCTCTCCTTTGATTTTAGTTTGAGGGGGTTCTTTCCTCGGAAAGTATTTCCCATGTTGGTTATCTAATTGCCTCCATTTGTAATATGTTTTTCTTGAGATGAAATACAAATCGCATATTTCATTTATTGTTTTTCCACATTTCTCTGTTAAAAAATACCATTTTTGCCTTACTTTGGGTGGATAAGCAGGGACTTGTTTTCTATTAGCCAGATGTCTTTATTTGATTAAAATTAAGATGATTAACCTTTGTCACCCCAATTTAACATATTTGTCACCCCGCAAGGTTAACTGAACAGCCCTTTGACATTTTTTGTCAACTATATTAGAATAGATTTAACCAAATTGTAGCTGTAAGAGAATCAAAGTCGAGTTTTATCGTACAGTATTATGTATTTGAGTTGTTTATTAACATAGTTATAGTTCTCTTATAGAATAGAAAATATGCAAAAAGGAACAATAGCTCGTCTTACTGATCGTGGTTTTGGATTCATTTCTCAAGAAGGAAAAGATAAAGACCTTTTCTTCCACTCAAATGAATTGCAAAATGTTCAATTCAATGAACTACGTGAGGGCGATGAACTTACATTTGAAATAGCTGAAGGTCAAAAAGGACCTAACGCTGTCAACATCAGCCGAGCTTAAAAACAAAAAACACTCCGCCCAAGGCGGAGTGTTTTTTGTTGTCTATCAAAATGTCAGTGATAAAAATAAAGAACATCTGTAGATAAATACTAAATCCCATAATTATAGGGAAAAGATATCTTGCGAAAAATTTTTTATGTTATAATTAATCTTATTAAATAAATTATGTCTATGTTTACATTACAAACAATCTCAATATTTTTAGAGTTGATAATTGTTTTTGTGACTTTGGGATTAGCCCTTTCAAAAAAACAATTGGCTGGATATGGTTTAGCCTTAACTTTTGGTGTTTATGTCTTTTACGATGCTGTTAAGTTATATGGTTATTCTATTAATAGTACTGTTCTTCAGGTTTTATTTTTTGTAGCTACTTTATCTGCTTTATTATCAGTTTTGTTAATTTATAAAAAATCCTAAACTAAACAAAGCTAATAATGGTATTTTTAAAAAATGATTAATTATAAAAAGTTAGGCATCTCTTTAGTTGTCCCTCAATTAGCTGGAATTATTGGTTCACTATTTACAGTTTCAGCCGTTCCTCTTTGGTATGCCACTTTACACAAACCAAGTTTTAATCCACCTAATTGGATTTTCGGACCTACTTGGATTATCCTCTATCTTCTAATGGGAATTAGTGTTTACTTAATTTGGGCCATCAACAATAAAACAGTTAATACACAAAAGCGTTATATAAAAACATCACTTAAATTTTTCTGGGTTCACCTTGGTTTTAATGCTCTTTGGTCAATTATATTTTTTGGTCTACAAAATCCAGCCCTAGCCTTTATCAATATTGTCATTATTTGGACAATGATTATTATTTTGATAAAAAGATTTTGGAAGATAAATAAGTGGAGTGCTTGTCTCTTAATCCCTTATTTGCTTTGGGTAACTTTTGCTACTATTTTAAATTTTTCTATTTGGTTTTTGAATTAATTTTTTAAAAAGGAAACAACTACCAAAAACACTCTAATTCTAAAAATCAAAATCTATCTTCTTCATTAGAAAACCTTTATTCAAAAAATTATTTAGCTTTTTGCTTTTTAGGTTTTTTCTTTTCTCTTTTTTGTCGATCTCGTCCTTTCGCCATAACTAAATTATATCTTATTTTAAAGAGATACAAAATAGCCCCAAGTTAAAATTTAGGTATTTTTGTGTTAAAATGAAAAAATTAATCATAATTTTTAAGATACATGAAAAATAAACCCCTCATAATTATCCTATTAATTTTAACCCTTCTAATAATTATATTACTGGCCCCGAAAAAAAATCCGATTGAGACAACTAAATTAACAGATGAACAATTATTAGAGAGAATCGGACAAATGTTAATCGTAGGATTCCAAGGAACTGAAATTTCTGAGACCTCTCCCATCGTCCAAGAGATGAAAAGTGTTAATCTTGGAGGAATAATTTTATTTGATTACGATGTCCCCTCAAAAAGTCCTCTCCGAAATATAATTAGTCCTGAACAAACTAAACAATTAATTACCAATTTACAAAGATATGCTTCTACTCCTCTTTTAATCGCCATTGATGCCGAGGGTGGTTACGTCAATCGCCTTAAAGTAAAATATGGTTTTATAGAAATTCCTAGTGCTCAAGAAATGGGAAGTAGTACCCCTGAAAACACTCAACAAATAGCTGTAGATTTAACTAATCAATTTGTTGATTTGGGTATCAATACTAATTTTGCACCTGTAGTAGATGTTAATATCAATCCAAACAATCCCGTCATTGGTGCGATTGAGAGGTCTTTTTCTAGCGACCCAGAAAAAGTTTTTCAGCATGCTTTAGGTTTTATTGAGGGTCAACACCAAAATAATATTATTACTGTTATTAAACATTTTCCTGGACATGGCAGTTCCGAAGATGATAGCCATAAAGGTATGGCTGATGTCACCAATACATATCAAGAGGAAGAATTGATTCCTTACAAAAAATTAATTCAAGCTGGAATTGTGGATATGATTATGACAGCTCATATCATGAATAGAAATATTGACCCCGATTACCCAGCTACCCTTTCTCAATTTTATATCAAAGATATTTTAAGGAAAGATTTAGGTTTTGAGGGAGTAGTTGTGTCTGATGATATGCAAATGGGAGCTATCACTGAGTATTTTGGGTTTGCCGACTCAATTATTTTAGCCATCAATGCTGGTTGCGATATGTTAATTATCTCAAATAATAATAGCACTTATGACGAAACTGCTCCACGCGAAGTTCAAGAAATAATTTTCAATGCAGTAAAAAGCGGAGAAATAAGTCAAGATCTTATTATAGAAGCCTCTGACAGAATAAAAAACTTAAAAAAGAAATTCGGAATTATGAAATAAACACCTAACTGTCGGCTATCGTATAACTAACAACTTAAATCTGCAGAGGTTGGACATCCACATATTACAACACACTTTTTAGAATTCAGTACTCCGACTACTGAATACAATCAATAAAAAACTTCGGGGGGTCGGATCCCCAAAGTTTTTTTAATTGTCATTGTTTATTGTTAATTCTTTTATTAATATCAATTATTTAACTAATCATCATCAATTTCCGTATTGTTGTTTTGATTCCAGTTGCCTTTCTCTCCCATCATCCCCAGACCTTTCCCACCATGCATTCTGTTCATTCCATCTCCCATTCCCATTTCCATCACCTTTTCAATACCCAATTCTTCCAGAATAGCTTGGAACCCTTCTCTATCGCCGGCTAACATCAATTGGTTAACTTCTGAGAATTTAGCCCAATTCTCCGAGGTAATTTGCGACATCATTTCTTGATGACGAGTTCTCATTTGGGTAATCTGATTTTCCAAATTTTGATTAGAAAAATTTACCCAATCTTCATAAGTCCCCTTCGCAAAAATTTCTTGCATTTGAGTTCTTTGTTGTTGCATTTCAGCTTGACGTTCTTCAAAATTTACATTACCAACAAAATTACCTGCAAGAACTGTGCTTGCTCCAGCAACTAATACTAACGACAACACCCCTAACCCTATAATTTTTTCTTTTTTCATAATTTCAAATGAGGATTTACAAAAATGATTATGATAATATTTATTTTTGTACAATCCGAATGATGTAATTATATACTTGCTTTATATATTTTTTGATAAATTACCTTAATTTATAAAATAAATATCTCTCTAATCAATAATACGAAAAAATTATAGTTTTCTTTCACTCCTGTATTTTAATAATAGATTCTCTCTTTATTATCTTTCCTTGCAAGTCCTGAGGAAAAACTTCTCTAAATTGCTCATGTATCATGTCTCCTTTGGGCAAATTAAGAGGGCGCACCATTATGGCCGAAAAACATTGCTCACATTTTTCTGGGTTTGGACTTCCCATCAATCTAATCTTTTCATTAGTTCTTAATAATGGCTCAATAAAATTAAGTTCTTCTGCTTCTAACTCTAAAGCAATTTGCCAAAAACGTCCTTTAAAATCTCTTAACTCTAAACTATTTCCACTAAAATTTTGAATTTCACCAATTAGAAAACCTCTCTGGGGTTCTTGCCAAACTTCTAGACGAGAATCTATCATCTGGTGAAAACGAGGTGGTAATTTCTGGATGAATTTTTTATCTAAAGAAGATGCTAGACCTAAATTATAAAAAGTTAAACCTAACAAAAAACTAATAAGAATAACACCCCCCACAATAATTTTTAAGTCACAACGATAAGCCTTTTTAGTATGTTTAATATTGAGATAAGCAATAATTATAAAACCCCCTAATAATATTAGCCAAAAATAGGGCAAGGTTATTACAACAAATTGAAATAAACTACCACTTAATTGTAAAGATAAATCCCAATCATTGTTGAGGAGAGTATTCAAAATAACAGACACTGCCATAGCCCCAATAACAACCGATAAAATAAAAGCCAGCCAGAAAAAAGAATCTTTCACTACAAATCTCCAACGAGAAGTTGGTTTAATTTCTTCTGTTTTTATTCGACTAATAATTTTTTCAGCTAATTTATTTATCTTTTCCATAATTTCAAGTGAGGATTTATAAAAACGATTATAGTAATAATATGTTTTTATATAACCCGAACGATGGAATTATATGCTCGCTTCATATAATTTTGTTCTCTTTCTAATATTTTTAAAAACTCTTTTTTTGCTCGATTAATTAAGGTGGCTATAGTTCCCTCTGGTTTTCTCAAAATATCTGATATTTCACGATAACTTTTCTCTTCCAAAAATCTAAGAATCAAAACCTCTTTATATTTAATATCAATTTTATCTAAAACTTGGTCAACTTCTTTTTTTAATTCAACTAATTTAAAAGCTTTTTCGATATCAAGTTCATCACTTATATTCTTAATAAAATTACCATCGGTGTCAAAAGAAATAACATCTATTTTGTTTTTATATTTTCTATAATTACTAATAACTTCATTGTGAGTTATACGATAAGCCCAAGATGAAAATTTCAAATCGGTGTCAAAACCATTCAAATTTTTATAAATTTTTACGAAAATATCCTGTAAAACATCTTCCACATCATCTTGATTTAAGTTTGAAATTCTCGAAATATAACGAAAAAGTTTCCTTTCATATCGGCGAACTAAATATAAAAAATAATCTTGATTTTTTAAAGTTAAAGCCACTAATTCTTCGTCAGTTTTTTCATTAATATCTTGCATAAACTGATTATAACATTATTCATATCTCAGAGCAGTGATCGGGTTAAGCGAAGCTGCCCGACGAGCTGGATAATAACCAAAAATTATTCCAATAAGAGTCGAAACTCCAAAAGCTAAAAAAATAGACCAAGTTGTAACTACAGTCGTCGTTCCACTTAATTTGGTAATTAGAATAGCTGCTGACCACCCCAAAATAATTCCTAACATTCCACCAACAAAAGTTAAAACAACCGATTCTGCTAAAAATTGAATAATAATATCTTTATTTTGGGCTCCTAATGCTTTTCTTAAACCAATTTCTCTGGTTCTCTCTGTAACTGTTGTTAACATCATATTCATAATCCCAATACCTCCAACCAATAATGAAATTCCTGCAATTGCTCCTAATAGAAGCGTCATTGTCCCCGCTATCTCCGAAACTGTATCTAAAATATCAGCTTGATTCATAACAGAAAAATCCGCTTCACTACTATTGGCAATTCCGTGTCTTATTAATAACAAATTTGTAACAGCTTCTTCGACCTCGGTCATGTTGTTTTCATTTTCTACTTGAATATTAATATTACTAACAGAATCACTCCCTGTTAAATAATGTTGAGCTGTATTGATAGGAATATAAATTAAATCATCAGAACTACTAAAACCAGTTCCTCCTTTAGGAACAGTTAATCCTATAACAGTAAAATCTAGGTTCCCTATTTTAATTATTTCTCCGACAGGGTTAACCCCCTCTCCCAATAAGGTATCTCGTGTATCTGGACCGAGCACAGCCACTTTGGAAGTTTTATTTATATTATTTTTAGTTATAAAAGAACCTAAAGCGATTTCAACATTTTTTACTTCAGCATAAGTATCTGTCACACCATAAATAGTTGTGTTAGTATTTTCTCCCTTTTTAATAACTTGTTGCCGAGAAGATACTTCAGTAGCTACTGCTAAAATACCCGAAATATTTTCGGTGATAGCCTCTGCATCTTCGGTAGTCAAGGTCTCAGCTGAACCAAAACCTTGCCTTACCTGCATACCAACTCCCCTTGAGGACCCTGGGGAAACTGTCAACAAATTAGAACCCAGTGATTCAATCTGATTTGAAATATCTTGTGTTGAGCCTTGCCCAATAGATACCATCGTCACAACTGAAGCAATCCCAATCACAATACCTAAAACTGTTAATCCCGAACGGACTTTATTAGAAAGTATCGCAAAAAAAGTTTCTTTAAAAATATCACTAACTAACATAAAAATATTATTCCCTAACGTGACTAATTTTTTTAAAATTAGTGCTTTTACTATCATTTTCTATTTGACCATCTTTAATAGAAATAACTCTATCAGCATGTTCTGCAATGTATTTCTCATGGGTAATTAAAATAACAGTTCGCCCCTCTTTATTTAATTTTCTAAAGGTTCTTAAAATTATTTCCCCTGTTTTACTATCTAAGTTTCCTGTAGGTTCATCAGCTAAAATCAAAGCTGGGTTATTAACTAGAGCTCTTGCGATAGCTACTCTTTGCATTTGACCGCCTGATAATTGGTTAGATAAATGATGGTATTTTTCTTTATCTAAACCAGCCCCTATTAAAGCATCTTCTGCCATTATATATCTTTTTTCTCTCGGAACTTTCTCGTAAATTAAGGGAAGGTAGATATTTTGTAAAACAGAAGCTCTTGGCAAGAGATTAAACGCTTGAAAAACAAAACCTATTTTTTTCATCCGAATTACAGCCAATTCATTGTCAGAAAAATTAGAAACATCATATCCATCTAATAAATATTCTCCGCTTGTAGGAGTATCTAATGCTCCTAAAATATGCATTAAGGTTGATTTACCAGAGCCAGAAGGACCAATAATAGCGATAAACTCACCATCTTCTATTTTAAAAGAAACATCCCAGAGAGCCTTAGTTTCAGTTTCACCGCTTTTATATATTTTTGTGATGTTCCTACATTCAATCATTGAATTTTATCTCATCATTCTCATCATCTCCATATTACCACTCGAACCATTATTTACATTTCCTCCACTTTTACTCCCAACTGAAATTTCTCCTGAAGAATTCTGCCCGATAATAACTTCCATGCCTTCTGATAAACCACTCATAATTTCTGTCTTCAAATCAGTAGACATTCCAACTATCACTGCTTGTCTTTTTGACAAACCGTTTTCTGAGATTTGAACAAAAGCTTTATCATTCACATAAGTAATTGCTGAATTAGAAACAATCAAGATATTTTCTTTAGATTCAATAATAATTTCCGCATTGACACTCATTCCAGGTTTAATTATTCCATCTGGAGAATCAAAATTTATTTTGACGCCATAATTTACAACTCCTGAATTAACTGTTCCTATTGTATCTATCTCTGCTACTTCTCCAACTAAAACTAAATCATCAACTGCATCAAATTTTAAATTAACTTTCTGGCCGACTTCAACATCAGCAATTTCAATTTCGTTTAAAACAATTTCTGCAATTTTTTGATTTGTAATCAAAGTGCCAATAGCTGAACTTGAAGTCAATGATCCTCCTTTTCTAATATTCAAACCAGAGATAGTCCCCGTAAAAGGAGCGTAAAGAAAATAATTGGATAAACTTTCTTTAGCGTCTAATAGCGCATTTTCTTTCTGGAAAATAGAAATATTGGCCGAGCGTAGGTCATATTCATCTACTCCTTCTTTTAACCTTAGTAAGGTTTCCGTTTTTTCTTCTATACTTCTAATAGCATTTACAATGTCTTCTTTTTTGTTTTTTATTGAGTTTTTTGTGCTTAAAAGATCTGATAAGGTTCCATTGATTAACCCTGTATAATTACTTAAGGAATTTAAATGTGTATTTGATAATGATTTGGGCGTTAAATTTCTTTCAGAATATTCTTCTTGATATAATTGAATTAAATTATTCATACTTTTAATAGCATCTGAAATATCTTTGGTTGTGCTGTAAGTTTGTAAAACTAAATTTTCTATCTCTTCTTTTCTAGAATAACGGTTTATAGATTTGTAATTCTCAAGATTATTATCATAAGTGCTTTTCGCTACTAAATAAAGGTCATAGACTAAATCACTCATCTCTTCAGATTTTTCATTATAGAAACTTAAAGAATCATTATAATAAGAGAGGTTCCATTGATTATTTCCAGATAAATCATCTGAAAATAAAATGTCTTGGAGACCAGTTATTACAGTAGGTAAATTTAAAAAAACATCAGAAAGAGTATTTAAAGCATCTTCATAAATTTCTTCTAAATCATTTTCAGCATTATTTTTTGTTTCTTGGGCTTGAGCCAAATTATTTTCAGCTTGCATTATCTCTAACTCATCAGCTGGTTCAAGAAGTTTTTCCAAACTTAGTTGAGCACTTTCTAAATTGATTTCAGCATCTCTAATTGTTTTTTTAGCATCACCAGTATCAAGTTGGGCAATTAAAGTCCCTTTTTTAACTTCTTGCCCGTTAGCAACACCAACATAGACAACATCTCCTGATGTTTTAAATTTTACTTCCACCTCATCAGAAGCTGACACTTGCCCATTACCAGAAAGAGAAGAAATTAATTCTCCTTTTTTGACTGTTTCGGTAACAAAAATTATCTCTTCACCAGTATTAGCAGAAATTAAAAATATTCCATATCCCCCCAATAACAAAACAGCCCCAACCAAACCTCCCCCCAATAATTTATTAGAAAATAACCACTTCACTACTTTTTTCGTTGGTTTCATTTTTAAGTAAATTTATTTTTAATCTTTACCTTATAATACGAAAATTTATGTTTTTTCTTTCAAAATAAAAACAAAAAATTGAACATTTTTAACAAACTAAAACTCATTTTTTTATTTCCTTTTAGCTTTAGAACGTTCTATTTCAGTTAAATAATGTTTTCTCAAACGCACACTTTTAGGCGTAATTTCTAAATACTCATCTCCTGCCATTATTTCCAACCCTGATTCAATAGAAATCTCTTTAGGTGGAATTAAAACAATATTTTCGTCAGAACTAGATGCTCTCATATTGGTCAATTGTTTACCTTTAGTAGGATTGACTGACATTTCTTCACCTTTAGAGGTATTGCCTATGACCATTCCTTCATAAACTTCTGTGTTAGCTCCAATATATAATTCTCCCCTCTCTTGAAGATTATAAAGAGAGAAACCCAATACTTTTCCAGAAGCCATAGATATCATTGAACCAGTAGCCCGTTTAAATATTTCTCCTGCATATGGTTTAAAACCAATTACTCGACTAGCAATAATTCCTTTGCCTCTGGTATCAACTATAAACTGGCCACGATAACCAAGTAATCCTCTGGTGGGTACTTCAAAAATTAAACGAACTGTGCCTCCATGTTGTTTCATTTCTAAAAGAAGTCCTTTTCTTTTTCCCAGTTTTTCTATAATAATACCCTGAAATTCATTAGGAATATCAACTGTGACTTCCTCATATGGTTCAAGTTTACCCCCCTTCTCTTCCTTTTCAATAATTTGGGGCTGAGAGACTTGAAGCTCAAAACCTTCTCTCCTCATATTTTCGAGTAAAATTGCGATATGTAATTCTCCTCGTCCAGCTACCTTAAAATTTCTTTCAGAGAAAACAACCTCTAAACCAACATTGACTTCAAGTTCCCTTTCCAAACGTTCACGAATTTGACGCCCCGTCACATATTTGCCCTCCCTACCAGCAAAGGGAGAATCATTAACTAAAAAATCCAAAATAATAGTTGGTTCATCAATTTTAATAGCTGTCATTGGTTCATCTTTTTCATCAGCAGTAAGAGTTTCTCCAATAAAAACATCTGGCAATCCAGCAACTAAAACAATATCTCCCGCAATAACTTCCTTTGTTTCTTTACGAGACAATCCCTCAAAAGTAAATAGTTTAGTTATCTTTCCTCTTCTTGTTTCACCATTGGGTTTTTTTAAGAAAATTAAATTTCCCTCTTTCAAAGTCCCTTCATACATTCTACAAACAGCCAATCTCCCCAAGAAATTATCATACCCTAAATTAAAAACCTGCGCTTTGGCCGAAATCTTAAAATTTGCAGAAGCAGGCAAAACTTTCTCTAAAATAGTATCTAAAAGCGGAGTAAGGTCTTTTGATTGATCAGCTAAATTCCTTTTAGCAATTCCCTCTCGTCCAATGGTGTAAATAGTTACAAAATTAAGTTGCTCTTCACTGGCACCTAATTCTAAAAAAAGTTCATAAACCCCTTCCTCAGCTTCTTTGGGGTTAGCTGCTGGTTTATCTATTTTATTAATAATTACAATTGGCTTTAATCCAAGTTCCAAAGATTTTTTTAGAACAAAACGAGTTTGTGGCATGGGGCCCTCTTGTGCATCCACTACTAACAAAACAGAGTCAATGGAACGCAAGACTCGTTCCACCTCTGAACCAAAATCAGCATGCCCTGGTGTGTCTACAATATTTATTTTTGTAGTTTTACCTCGTCCGTCCGCAGGATTAGGATAAAAAAGTGAAGTATTTTTAGAATAGATAGTAATTCCGCGTTCCTGCTCCAATTTATCAGTATCCATACTCATTCCAACAGTAAACATCCCTGTTTGCCGCATAAGTGCATCAGTAATAGTGGTTTTTCCATGGTCAACATGGGCAATAATAGCAATATTTCTAATTTCCATAATATCTTCAATCCAAAATAAAGGAGGTTAAAATCCTTTGTTTTGTCTTCGC
>CAYWKC010000005.1:0-6799 GCA_964459145.1 uncultured Candidatus Saccharibacteria bacterium | reverse complement strand
TCGGACGTTGTGAATGATAAAAATCATTCACACGCTCCTCGCTAGCCAAAATAAAGGAGGTTAAAATCCTTTGTTTTGTCTTCGCTCGGACGTTGTGAATGATAAAAATCATTCACACGCTCCTCGCTAGCCAAAATAAAAAACGCCGGAGCGATTTGATGTTTATAATAATACATTGAAAACATTAAAAAATCAAATTGAGTTGAACAAAAATGATTCTCATTAAAAAATTTTCCTAATTTCCTGAAAGTTGTTTACTATTAAAAGAGAATGATATATAATTAGATATTATGGCAAAAAGAGCAACTGGAATAGAGAAAAGAAAAACATCTCGTTCTAAAAAAACCAAGAAGCGTCTTGAAATAAAGCACGCAATGTTAGCTAAAAAAGCTAATAAAAAACACAAATAGTAAAGAACAAATCACGCAAAAAGCGCAAAAAACATTAAAAATAAGATGTTTTTTATTAAAAATTAACTAAATAGCAAATATGAACAAAAAATATATACCTCACTTAATTGCTATAATTGCTTTAATCTTATTGGGAATCGTCTCTTTTCTTTATTTCACAAAATATCCTATAAAAACAACTGGTGATAGTAATTCCGCTAGTATTATTTACTCTAATGGTAAAGAGGTCCAATAAAAATTGGAGAAAACAATAAAAGCAAAAAAACAAACCCCCATAAACTGGGGGTTTTATCTCATAGGGTAGAGTGGTTAGTGTTTTTTGCTTCCTCTCAAGATAGCTCCTGCTTGACGGCAAGCAAGAGCAAGAGTTTCCTTGGGAACATCTAAAGCATGTGAATCCCAAATTTTCTCTATTGCCATTGATTGATATTTTAACTCCCCCTCCTCAAGAAAAAAAGTCAAAACAACATTTTCGGCTAAAATATTAACTCGATCGTGATTTTTTGAAACACCCAAAACTTCAATTTCACTTGCCATTGTTTCTCCTTCCCTCTTAAATTTTTACACTAAGAACTACAAACCTATAATTAGGTTACAATAGAAATAAAAAAAATCAATAGTTAATCTTTGAAAATGTTTTTGGCAAAAAGATTTATTGATAATATCTTCGTAAAAACTCTTTTTTAAATTCAAAAAAGTTTCCATCTAAAATAGACTGACGAATTTTATCTACAAGATTAATAATAAAATATAAATTATGGAGAGAAGCCAGAGTCCCAGCTAACATTTCTTTAGCTCTAAATAAATGTGCCAAATAGGCCTTAGAATAGTTTTGACAAACATAACATTGGCATTTTCCATCCACTGGAGAAAAATCATCTTGAAATTGAGAATTATTTATATTAATCCTTCCATTTTTTGTGTGTAAGGTCCCATTTCTACCCATGCGTGTCGGAGAAACACAGTCAAATAAATCAACTCCATTTTGAACACCCCCAAATAAATCCTCTGGTTCACCTATGCCTAATAAATGTCGTGGTTTTTCCTTGGGTAAAATCTGGTTCACCCAACCAACCGCTGTATACATATCTTCTTTTTCAAACGAACCCCCAATTCCGAAACCAGCAAAATCCATTTGAGAAATCATTTGAGCACTGTTTTTACGTAAATCCTCAAAACGCCCCCCTTGAACAATTCCGAATAAGCTTTGCTTCTCCGTTCCTAATTGCTTATGTTGAGCAAAACTTCTTTCAGCCCAACGATGTGTCCTCTCTAATGCTCCCTTTTGATAATTATAATTAGCCTGTGGTGAAGTACATTCATCAAATGCAAAAATAATATCTGCCCCTAAATCATGTTGAATTTCAATAGATTTTTCTGGAGTAAAACGATGTTGAGACCCATCCAGATGAGAACGAAAACTAACTCCTTCTTCATCTATTTTCATCAACCTTTCCAAGTTATCCCCAATTTTGTTAGAGGCCTCGTCTCTAACAAATTGGGTATGTTGGCAAAGAGGTTTATTTGCAATTTTTGTGATCGAATTACCAAAAGCCTCACCTAAAGAAAAAACTTGAAAACCACCTGAATCGGTCATTATAGGACCATTCCAATTCATAAATTTATGAAGTCCCCCAGCTTGTTTAATCAACTCATTTCCTGGTTGAAGATAAAGATGGTAAGTATTAGCTAAAACAATTTGAGCCCCTAAATTTTTTACCTGCTCAATAGTAAGAGCTTTAACTGTAGCTTTTGTTCCAACTGTTACAAAGGCTGGCGTTTTAATTTCTCCATGGAGAGTATTCAAAACACCCACTCTTCCTAATTCACCTTTGAGTTCTTTCTCAATTTTAAATTTTAGAAACATATTTTACAAATCAAATACTGAAATCTTTGAGGGAGTATAACTCTTCATCTTCGTTACTGTTTTTATCTTCTTTTTGCTTTATTTCTTCTTTATCTATTTCTTGATTTTCTTGATTTAAAGAATAATTTTTTTCATAATTCTCAAGGGATTCATTGGGGTTTCTCTTAATCTCACTTTGTAAAATATTTATAATTTTTTTTACATCTTCATTAGTAAAAAAATCGATAATAACTTTTCCTCCCACTTCCCGCCTTTCTATTTGAACCCTTGTTCCTAATGATTCTGCCAATTTCTCTTCGAAGTCAACCAGTTCGGGGTCTATGGCTAAATCTTTTTTCCGAACTTTGTCATAGGCAATTCGTCTAGCAATTGATTCAGTATCTCGAACTGATAATTTTTTATAGAGAACTTCTTTATACAAAGTTGTTTGTTCCTGAGGTCTATCTCTTAACATCAAAATCGGGCGTGTGTGACCTTCCATAATCTTCCCCTCTGCCACTGCTTGCATTATTTCTTCTGGTAATGAAAGCAGTCGCAGGGTGTTAGTAACATAGACACGACTTTTTCCAATCTTTTTAGCAACATCTTCGTGCTTCATATTAAATTCTTTAATTAATCTATCAAAGGCCTTAGCACGATCAATTGGATTTAAATCTTCCCTTTGTAAATTTTCTATAATAGCTAATTCCAGCTTCATACCTTCATCATCTTCTTCACTACGAATAATCACAGGAATTTGAACTAAGCCAGCTAATTTTGAAGCTCTTAATCTTCTTTCTCCTGCTACTAATTCGTATTCTGCTACTAAACCACCATCTTCTTTGACCTTTTCTGTCCTAGTGACAACAATTGGTTGCAAAACACCATATTGTCGGATTGATTCAGATAAACTATTCAATTTTTGGTAATCAAACTCTCGACGAGGTTGAAATGGGTTGGGTTTAATTTTTTCTACTTCTATCCAAAAAATAGAGTCATTTTGAAAGTGAGACATAATTTAATTTCTTTATTTTTATATTATATAATGCGTCTTCTTATAATACCATAAATTGATTTTTGATGAAAATTCAGATATCATTAATTTATAAATAAAATTCAGTAGTCGGAGTACTGAATAATGCCGGGGTGGCGGAATTGGTAGACGCGCACGACTCAAAATCGTGTAGGGCAACCTGTGAGAGTTCGATTCTCTCCCTCGGCACATAAAACAAAACTTTGAAAGCTTAGTCGCTTTCAATTCCACCATCTATTCTAAGATGAGCCAGCAGGGGGATTCGGTCACGAGTTACTAAGTAAAATTATTCGTTCGCGAACTCACTTTAATTTTACTAAGTACTCTCAACCCCGGCTCCCCAGCACCACTTTTTAGAAATTTTAATTTCTAAAAAGTGGTGCTGGGTCCGCCTTTCAAATCTTAAAAATACTTCGTATTTTTCCTACTGTCTCATTAAAAAATCCAGCCATTCAGCTGGAGATTTTTTAATGAGCCAGCAGGGGGATTCGAACCCGCGACCTATGGTTTACAAAACCATTGCTCTACCAACTGAGCTATGCTGGCTAATAAATACTTCTAAAATGTCAAAACTAAACTATAACTTTACAATAGACTAATTTCGGACGGGTTCCAACTGTGCCAGCCCGAGGCTGGTCGACCTTGGGCCGAAGCCAAGGTGGCTTTTATATTTTGATATTATACACAATCTTTTAGAAACTTGGAATAATTTATCTTTCGTTATTTTTATAATCCGAAATACTGCGAAGATATTCAGAAACTGTTTTATTTTTTTCTTTGAGGCCAGCTTTTTTTAAGTATCTTTTCAATACCGAACTCATTTTCTTCAAGATAAAACTAAAAACATCAAACAACTTAATTACTTGTAAAAGCAAAAATTTTCCAACAAATACTAAGAGAGGTAATCCATTTTCATATTTTTTAATTTTCTTTTTTAAAGAAAATAAATATCCAGACAACTGTTCATCTATTTTTTTAAAAATATCACAAAAAATAGAATCCTGCTTAAATCTAAACCCTAACAATCTTAAAGATACCATTGTAGATAAAAACAAAAACGACAAAATTGAAGTCAATATTAAAGATAACATAAAGATTTAAGATTACTTAATCGCTAAGCGAACAAACTTCCCTACTTCTATTTTTTCACCAAACTTTTGAATAGCTGATTCAATCAAATTATTAATGCTTTGAGTTGAATCCTTTATATATATCTGTTCCAACAATATTTTATCTTTAAAATAAGCATCTACTTTCCCTTTCAAAATCTTTTCTTTCATCTCTTCTGATTGATCGGTTTTAGATTCTTTTATTTCTTGAGTAAAAACTTCTTTAGCTTTATTTATATCCTCTTCTAAAATATCTTCTTTTTTCAAAAATTTAGGATTGGTTGCTACAACTTGCATAGCTAAATTATAAGCCAAAGATTTAAAATCTTCATTTTTCGCGACAAAGTCCGTCTCACAAAAAAGTTCTACCATAGAACCTACGGTTCCCCCCGCATGAATATAAGATTGAATCACTCCAGCCCCTAAAGTTCTATCAGATTTTTTCTCAGCTATTTGACTACTTTTTTTATTGAGAATAATAATCGCTTTATCCATATCTCCACTAGCTTCTTCTAAAGCCTTTTTGCACTGCATAATAGAAATTCCCGTTTTATCTCTCAAATCTTTTACTTGGTCGATTGTAATCATAAAATTTTATTTTGTTGGAATCTTACAAACCGAAGTAATTTCATTTACAAAAAATTGAACACTTTCAGAAACTGAATCATTTGCCAAAATAGGATAATCTACTTTTTTAATATTACAATCTGAGTTTGATAAAGCAATGACAGGAATATTTTTTTGGTTCGCCTCTTCTACAGCAATAGCCTCATGTTTAGAATCAACAACAAATAAAGCTACTGGTAACATCTTCATTGAAACAATTCCCGAAAATTTTCTTTCTAATCTCAAAATTTCTTCTTCTATCTTTGACTTTTCTTTTTTCGTATATTTAGAGAAACCTCCAGTTTCTTTTTCCTCAAGCAATTTTTGGTATTTCTCAGCTCTTTTTTTTACTTCATCAAAATTGGTTAGTGTCCCACCAACCCAACGATTAGTCACACTGGGCATTCCAATCTTATCAGCACACTTTTTAACAATGTCTCTTATTTCACTTTTACTCCCTACAAAAAGAATTTGCTTATTTCCAATCGCAAAAATTTCTTTTATAAACTTCTTAGCTTCTTCTAAAGAAACACTCGTCTTTTCTAAATCAAATAGCTCTGTCCCATTTTTATTTCCAAAAATAAAGGTCCTCGTTGAGGGATGCCTCTTTGTTTTAGTGTAAGCATAGTGAGCCCCCACTTCAAACATTTTCTCAATTTGGTTCATATTAATTGATTCTTTTTCCATTTCCATACCGCAGAGTTTAACAAATTATAAGCTTTGTTGCAACCTTTCAAAAAAACTTCCTCTCCTAAAAAACCGCTTTCAAATAAAATTTGAGCATTAAAATTTTATTTGAAAGCAGTTTTTATATGAAAAGAAAATCATCTAATTCTCCCCTTCCAATAATTTTATCTATATCCCTTACTTCCACGCCAGTTCGATGGTCTTTTATCATTTGATAAGGATGAAAAATATAAGAGCGAATTTGATTGCCCCATTCTATATTAGTAGTTTTGCTAATTTTGGCACTATCCTCATTTTTAAGTTGGGCTTCTTCCATCTTCTTGAATAATTTCGCTTCTAAAATTTCTATCGCTTTTTCTTTATTTTGTGCTTGTGACCTCTCCGAATCAATATGTACCGCTATGTTGGTTGGTAAATGTACCACTCTCACCGCCGTGTCTCTTTTGTTTACATTCTGTCCGCCTGGACCACCAGAACGAGAAAATTCTACTTTTATATCTTTTTCATTAATTTCAATCTCACCCATCTTTTCAAATTTTGGAATAACTTCTACCATAGAAAAAGAGGTGTGTCTTTTCTGGTTAGCATTAAAAGGTGAAAGTCGTACCAAACGATGCACCCCTGATTCATTTTTTAGCTTACCGTAAACATTTTTCCCTTGTATTTCAAAAGTGATGTTTCTAAACCCTTGGTATTCATTTTCATTTTTATGTAGCAAATAAATTTTCCAACCTTGATTTTCTGCAAATTTTTCATACATATGAAATAAAATCCACGAAAAATCCTCAGCATCTAAACCCCCTGCTCCAGAAAAAATAGTTATCACAGCATCTCCTTTATCATACTTACCCTGACCCTCTATCTCGCCTTTCAAATCTTCAATCTGTCGAAGCACTGCTTGGGCTCTATCTTTATCACTCCAAAAATCAACTTTAAGCATTTCTTTCTCTAATATTTCTAACCCCTTTTTTGAATCTTTTTTTTCCATAGTATATTTTTGTAGGATATTACAAAAAATATAAACTCAAAACTACCTAAATTACTCAATAGTTATGAAGTTTAATAGTGCGAATGGTAGGACTCGAACCTACGACCTCGTCATTATCAG
>CAYWKC010000004.1:0-36787 GCA_964459145.1 uncultured Candidatus Saccharibacteria bacterium | reverse complement strand
TGTTTTTTGTGGCAATGATGATGGTTGTCGGCGGATTTAGCGCCGATGCCTTTGATCTTCAACGAGGGGATATTCTCGTTTTTGGGACTCCAGCTTTGGGTCCTGATGGTCCTAACTATGAAAACCACATGTGGCTTGGTTATCACCAAGCCATCGTGAAAAGGTGCGGAGTTTACTCCCCAGTTTGGGGAGACCTTAAGACATGGGACGATACTTCATATCCCATGGGGGAAAGATTCTTTTGGGGCCATATAGAAATGGCCACTAGAGACATTCCCAATTTTGTCGGTTATCCTGGTTATTACCAAGGATTTTCCATCGTCGTCCTCAGACTGGCAGAAGGAACAATTTTGAGTAAGGAAGCTTTTATAGAGGCCTTCGAAAGATTGTCCCGAGAGTGGGTTTATATGGACGTTCCAATGGTTGCTGCGGTCATCACCTGGATCAAAATGGCCGTGGAAAATCGTTGGGTGGATTGGATGTATCTGAACGAGGATGAGGGTCGAATCCCCATCCTTGATATGTGGAATGAACTATACGGGATTGATTTTGGGAAGATCCCGTATCCCGAAAAATTCGGTTGGTACGAGACAACCGATCTCGATAGCCCAAGGTTTGGCTATCGAGCAGCCAACTGCTCTAGAGGAGTTGGTTGGAGCCTCGTTTATTCCTGGAAGGCCAAGGTGCCTTCTGTCCGCGAGTTCTTTCTGGATCACCCGGAGAGGATTGCTTCCGTGGACTGCCTTGCTCCAGGACAAATTCCATCAATCTTGGAGAATAAGGGCCTGGCAACTATCGTTGCCAAACTCCCCGCCTTGGAGGGCGTGGAGTAAAAACAAACCGTTCAACAGAAAACCGTTTCTGTTTGAGCGGTTTTCTTATTTCATTATTTTAATGATTAAAATTAAGATGATTAACCTTTGTCACCCCAATTTAACATATTTGTCACCCCATAAGGTTAACTGAACACAACCTTGTATCTTTTCGTCATTTCCGTTAAAATTAGAAGACTATGGAGAAAAAACAAATCCTGCCTGCCGACAGGCAGGTATCCACAGACCCATATAAAGGCACCCGGGATTTTTATCCGGAAGATTTGGCTGTGCAAAAATTTATTTTTGATAAAGCTCGCCAAGTCACAGAAAGTTTTGGTTATGAAGAATACAACGCTTCTGTTTTAGAACCAACAGAATTATATAAAGCCAAAACAGGTGAAGAAATAGTGAATGAACAAACTTACTCTTTCATTGACCGTGGTGGGAGAGATGTTACCTTGCGACCAGAAATGACCCCCAGTATTGCCCGAATGGTGGCGAAAAGAAAAAGAGAGTTAACTTATCCTTTGCGTTGGTTTTCTCTTCAAAATTTTTTCCGTTATGAAAGACCCCAAAAAGGTCGCCTCAGAGAATTTTGGCAGTTGAATGCTGATATCTTTGGAGTAGCAGGATTAGAGGCAGAAGTAGAAATTATTTCTTTAGGTTATAAAATTATGAAATCTTTAGGAGCTAAAGATGAGGATTTTGTAATTAAAATCAATTATGCAGGAATGTTAGCTAGAACTATTTGTAAAATAATAAACGAGACGAACGAAGAAAAAATCAAAAAAACTATCAAGATAATTGATCGTTTGGGAAAAATATCAGAAAAAGAATATAACAAAAGAATAGAGGATGTTTTAGGAAAAGGGAGTGCAATAATTTTGAAAAACAAGATAAACAATGGTGAATTTATTAAAATTTCAGGAGAAGACCTTGATTTCAAAAAATGCTTGGATTTACAAATAAAACTAAAAAACAAAGACATTCCTTCTAAATTAGACACTTTATTAACCCGTGGTTTTGACTACTACACTGGCATCGTCTTTGAATTCTTTGACACCAACCCCGATAATAAACGAGCTCTGTTTGGAGGTGGACGTTATGACAACCTGTTAGACATTTTTGGAATTGAAAAAATTCCAGCCGTTGGTTTTGGAATGGGAGATGTCACTTTGCAAGACTTTTTAGAAACCAGGAATTTATTACCTGAATACCAATCCCAAACTGATTTATATCTTTGTCCCCTCTCCCCTGAATATTTTGAGACTGCTAATCAACTAGCTACTAAATTAAGAGAACAAAAATTAAAAGTAGCAGTTAATTATTCAGATAAGAAAATTGGAGACCAAATTACTGTGGCTAATAAAAAAAATATCCTTTACATTATTTGCATCGGTGAAAATGAAGTCAAAAACAGCCAATATAAATTAAAAAATTTACAAACAGGCAAAGAGAAAGAAATGGATGAAAATGAAATCTTTGATTTTATAAAAAATGAAAAAAAGTCTGATGCGGAAAATTACCTTTGATATTGAAACAAAAAATACGTTTGAAGATATTGGGAAAAATGACCCTGCTCTGTTAGATATTTCTATTGTCTGCATTCACGATTCCAAAACAGACAAATATGATAGTTTTTTAGAAAATGATTTCGCTCGCCTTTGGCCAATTTTAGAAAAAGCCGATTTATTGGTTGGCTATAATTCTGACCATTTTGATATTCCCTTATTAAATAAACACTATCCAGGAAATTTAAGTACCATCAAAAGTCTAGACATTTTGAAAGAGATTAAAAATTCTATCGGTAAAAGATTAAAATTAGATAGTGTTGCTATTGCCACTTTAGGTGAGGGTAAAAGTGGTAATGGTTTAAAAGCTATTACTTGGTGGAAAAATGGTGAGATAGAAAAAATTCGCCAGTATTGTTTAGACGACGTTCGGGTTACCAAAAATATTTATAATTACGCTTTAAAAAATGGCTATTTAAAATATAAAGACGGTGCTAAAATAAAAAAGATACCTTTAGATACTTCCTATTGGGAAGAGAAAAAAAATAATTCTATCACTCATACTTTGCCTTTTTAATTTACCTTGTTAAATAAAATTTGTTCCAACAAATTTTAACTTTAAATTTCCGTCATTTTTGTATATAATATCTCTGTTACTTTTATAAAAAATTATCAATAAATCATAAAGAATTTAAAGATATTTAACAAGGTGAATTATGCCAGAACAATCTAACAAACTTTTAATACCCATTGCCATTCTAATTGCAGGAGGTTTAATCGCTTGGGGAATAATGGCAACTAACAAAAAAAGTGAATTAAAAATAGAAAACAAAGAGATTGCCCCCAACACCAAGCAAATTTCTCCAACTTCTTCTGAATCTGTCAGTGTTAGAAACACAGATTATCTTTTGGGTAGTCCTGAAGCTGATTTAATTTTCATTAATTTCAGTGATTTTGAATGCTCATTTTGTAAAATATTTCACCAAACCATGCATCAAATAATAGACAACTATGGAAAAGACGGAAAAGTAGCTTGGATTTTTAGACAATTTCCTATTTATGGAGCCACTGCTGAAAAAAAAGCTATTGCTACTCGCTGTGCTGGTCAATTAGGGGGGAATGCTAAATTTTGGGAAATGTCGGACAAAATTTTTCAAACTCAATTTAGTGAGAAAAAAGAATTTGTAACTGAACAACTGATAGAATTAGCCGTGTCCATCAAATTAAAAAAGGAGGATTTTTTAAATTGTTTGGAAGACGATTCTATCTTAGATTTAGTTAAACAAGAATACCAAAGTGGAATTGAGGCAGGTGTTTTAGGAATATCAGGCACAACCGGAGGAACTCCCCACACAATTATTTTAACCAGATTAGGCAAAACCTACCCCATTGATGGCGCTCAACCTTACAACGTCGTTAAATCTATTATTGATCTCATCCTTCAAGGTCAATAAAAAACCCAAAAGAAACATTTTGAGTTTTGGCTTTTTTTACCCTAATTTACCCCAGCACCTCTCGCAACCGGCAAAATTCACAATTTTTATCATTACACTTTTTATCCCAAAACGATAACTCCAAAATCTCTTTGGAAATCTTTTTAATCACTTCTTCCAAAGCCTGCACCTCCTCTCGACTAATCTCAAATAATTCCTTTTTATACTTACCTCTTTCATTCGGTTCAATAAAATCAATTTCTCCCACTACCATCTGATATTGTTCCTCGTTGTATCTATCTAAAAGCAATTTATAGAAAACTAACTGCCGTTTATAATTTCCGTTAGAATCTTTCGTAGTGCCTTCAATCACTCCCCGACTTTTAACTTTTCCTGTTTTATAGTCAATCACTTTGACTTGCCCAGCTTCCAATAATTCAACCTTGTCCAATTTACCAGACAAAAAGACTTCTCGACCCTCTTCAATTTCAAACAAAATTCCTTTAATATTAAACTCATTCAAAATTTCTTTTTTCCATTCTTGATGATAAGTCTCATAGCAACCCGCTAAAGCTCGTTCACCTTTTCCTAAGGCCTCTTGTTTATCACTGTCATTCAAAAAACCTTTTTCGGCATTTTTTCTAAAAATGTCCACCAATAATTTCTTACTCGTTTTTTGCTCTCGCCGAACCTTCTCAAAAAATTCTTCTAAAGTCTTGTGCATCACATTCCCGTAAGCCATATTTTTATTATAGGCCGTGGGAATTTTTAGCAAACTTTTGAAAAAATATAACCACGGACATTGCAGATAATTATTCACTGCGGTTGCATTCAGCCCTCTCTGCAAAAATAACCGATTCAAATATTCCTTATTTTTAAGATTGATTTTAACTCTGTTTACCTCTGACGCTAACAACTGAGTATTTTTAAGAAAATCAAGTTCTATCTTTTTAACATCTTTTTCTTTTAGAAACTTTTCATCAATTTCTGCCAAAAATTGTGTAGGCAATTGATCCCGCCCATCAATTTTCTTTTTAGCGTAAGTCATAATAACTTCTTTTCTTGCCCTCGTCAACGCCACAAAAAACAACCTCCGTTCATCAGCATTTCCTTGCTCAATCCCGTGGATAGGCAATTTAAATGGCTGTTTTGAAATCTTATTCCCCCAATGTTTATCCACCACATTAACAAGATAAACCACATCAAATTCTAAACCTTTCGCCCCATGAGCTGTCATCAATCTGACCCCATTAAACAGGTCATTACTCTTGGTTTTAAGAGGAACTTGATAATTTTCCAACAACTCCAAATATTTTACAAAGTCAGCCAATCTTGCTCCTTGTTTCCCCTGAATAAATTGTTTGGCTTCATCAAAAAACTTATTAAGTTTCTGTAATCTTTCGGCTGAATCCTCGGCTTTTAACAAATAATCAAAATAACCTGACTGGTAAACAATCTCTTCTAAACAAGTCGTCAAATCTTTATTCATTGCGGTCTTTTTCCAACCCTCAATTTTTTTATATAAATTCGCCAACTTTTTAATCTCACTGACACCAGCTTCTTTGAGAAATTTTTCAGAAATCAGACAATCAAATAAACCAACTTTTTGTTTCTGACTAAAAGACATCAACTTATAAATATCCAAACTATCAATTTTCAAAAAATCAATAAACAACATTTTCCCCAACCAAATGTTATCGCCTAGACGATTTACAGTTTTAAGTATCAAAATTATTTTTAAAATATCTGCATCCGTTAAAATATTTTGTTTGGACTCAACCACAAACGGCACCTGTACTTTTTCTAAAGCTTTCATAATATCAAGCACTTCACTATTATTACGATAAAAAATAGCAATTTCATTAAGAGGAACACCTGCCTTTATTTTCTTTTGAATATCCTCTGCTAAAAACCTTTTTTCAAATTCCTCTTCAGAAAAAGGATAAACTGAAATTTCTACTCCTGACCCGCCTACCATAGCTTTCAGCTCGGGAACCCCTCCAAACCGCCCCGATTCTTGGGGGGTAACTCCTTGAGAAGTGTTCTTAGAGGCATCGGATGCCTGATTATTTTTCATCAAACTCAAAGCCCCATCCAAAATTTTCTGAGTAGACCTATAATTTTCTTCTAAACCAACCATTAAAACATCCTTATATTTATCTTTAAAAAACATAAAATTTTCCAAAGAAGCTCCTTGAAAACGATAAATCGCTTGTTTTTCGTCTCCCACAATAAATAAATTCGGTCGTTCAAAAAAATTCGTCAACAATTCCAAAATCTTATTCTGTGAATCATTAGTGTCCTGATGCTCGTCTACTAAAATATATTGATACTTTTCCTGTAATGCTAATAAAAAATCTGGGTTATTTTCCATCGCCCGAATTGTCTCTAAAATTACATCATCAAAATCATATAACTGCTTCTTCCTCAACCACTGTTCGTATTCTTCATAAAAAATTACCACCTCTTTATTCTTCTCCAAATTTTTTTCCTCTTGTTTATATTTACCTTTCATCTGACCCCCCCACTTCCCTTTGGTATGATACAAGTCCTCAATCTGAGAAAAATTTTTTTCTTGTTCAGATAAAATCTGTTTTAATTTTTCTACCGAGATATTTTCTCGTTTTAATTTATTTATTACTGTTGGCAAACTATTTACATAAGTAGAAGTCTTCCCCCAAGGTCGTAACTTATCAAACTCACTTTCCTTAATAATCTCCTCAATTATCTGTAATTGTTCCACTGGTGAAATAAGTTTCGCCCCCGCAATTTTTTGATACTCTTCACCAAACTCATTAACCAAAGCTTCACAAAAACTATGAAAAGTAAAAATATTCACTCGGTAGGCCTCTGCTCCAATAATTTCAATCAATCTTTTCCGCATAGCAAATACCCCCGCATTCGTAAAAGTTAATGCCAGAATATTTTCTGGGTTGGTGTCAGTTTGTTTCAAGATATTCGCAATTCGCAAACTTAAAATTTGAGTTTTGCCAGTTCCCGGCCCCGCTACCACCATCACTGTCCCCTCCACCGCATCTACTGCCTGTTTTTGATGAGGATTTAACCTTTTATATTCAGTTTCAAATTTTTTTGTAGACATCTTGCTTTCCATTATACAACCCTAAATTTTTACCTAATTTTTTGCTCTTTCAACCATAAATTGGACTGTCTCGTTCATATTGATATTTTGAATTTCAATCTCAGGTTTTTTATTTTTAAATACACGATAAATTTCATCAGCAAAAGCCTGCCCAACTGTTGGAACTTTATCATAGTCCATAACAATCACTTTAAATTTCTCCAAACCAGATAAAACACGACGAGCTTGAGACCTTGATATATGAACCCCCCCTAACAGATACAACCTAACTCTTATTTCGGTTTTGTCAAAACCATAATCGCTATTTTCCCCAATATTCGTATATTTTTTAAAAATGTCATTCAAATGATGTTTATCATTTAGATTGATTTTAAAAGTAACTTTTGTCCCTTGCTTTTGACCTTTAACTTTTTTTACAAAAATATCTTTTATAATATTATCCGCAATAAATTGATGTCCATAACTATCAAGCACAAATTCATCTCCAACTTTTGAGGTAAAAAAGATTCCTTCTCCGGAATGAAGCTTAGGAGCCGTCGTTGTTTTTCCTTTCAAGAGATCCTGAATCGCTTCTATTTCAGAATTCAGATTTTTCTTTTTCATTATATTTCTGAATACCCCAATTCCAAAATCATCAACCACAAAAGAAAGCACCTCTTTTTGCAAACTAACAAATATTTTAATTTTTTTTGAAGTAGAATGTTCTATCGCATTATTTAACATTTCCGAAAAGGCATACTCAAAAATACTTTTTACATTTTCAGAAATTGACGATATTGGCAAAAAAGACCTTTGTATGTCATTCAATATTTTGTGTTCTTCTAAGTTTTTGTTATTTAAAGTTTTAGAATATGAATTTGGAGCAAATTTTGGATTCTTCTGCAAAAATTCTTCAGTTGTATAAAAAGCCGACCGAGTTGAACCAACCTTAATTAAGAGATTTTTATCGACTAATCCGGAGAGTAATTTTGAGACATATTGCCGAGACACACCAAAACTCTCTATAAAATCAGAAGTTTTTATAATGCCTTTATTATAAACTTCCTGAAGAATTTTTTCTTTGGTCAACATATATAAACTATATTGTAAACAAATGCTTTTTAATTGTCAACCAATTGTCAACCAATTGAGACACCCCCTCTGCTGATTTACCCAAAGCCGAATTAGACAACTTGCAAGAGGAAGCTCAAGAAGTCCTCACTGAAAGAACCGAGGAACGCAAACAACAAATTTTAGAATTTCTCCAGAGAGAAACCGCCCACCAACAAGCTCTCCAGAATTGTAATTTAGCAGACAAACCAACTGGCATCACTCGTGAGGATGTCGAAAAACTCTTAAATGTCTCTGGCACCACTGCTCTCCGTTATCTCAACCAATTAGAACAAGCAGGCAAAATCCTCCAATCCTCCCCCTCCGGTCATAATGTCCATTATACTCTTGTCTAGGCCCTAAACCAGCCCTATTTATTGGGTGTTCGATTTTTATCTCAAAACTTTAAAAATTTATATCTAAAAAATCTTGAAAAACTAAATCTGAGAAGGTCAGACCTCTTCCGATATTTTAAAAATCAAGGTCTCTGAGACGATTTATTTTCTCATTTTGCCTAATTTTTTCGTGAGCTTTGGCTTCAATTTGACGAATTCGTTCTCGGGTTACTCCAAATTCCTTCCCCACTTCCTCCAAAGTCCGATAAACTCCGTCTCCAATTCCATTCCTCATTTCCAAAATCTTTTTTTCTTTGAAAGTCAAATCATTTAGAACATCTCTAACTTGATCGGCTAAAATTCTTTGTGAGACCTTTTGTTCTGGAGAATCAATTTTGTCATCGGGAGTAAAATCTTCCAAAGTTGACTTCCCGTCGCCATCTTCTCCTCCAATTGGATTTTCTAAAGAAACAATTTTTCTATCTATCCTTAAAATATTATGAACCTTATCAACTGTTAAATCCATTTCTACCGCAATTTCTTCTGGAAGAGGTTTCCTCCCCAACTCCTGAGATAATCTTCTAACTGTTTGTTTGTATTTAGCAATGGTTTCCACCATATGCACAGGAATTCTAATCGTTCTAGATTGGTCAGCTAAAGCTCGTGTTATAGCTTGCCTAATCCACCAAGTTGCATAAGTAGAAAACTTGAATCCTTTTGTCCAATCAAATTTTTCAACCGCTTTAAATAAACCCAAACTCCCCTCTTGAATTAAATCTAACAAAGTTAAATCCGAACTTCTCCCCATGTATTTTTTAGCAATAGAAACCACCAATCTTAAGTTGGCTCTGGCTAATAAGTTTTTGGCTTCTTCATCTCCCTTCTCAATTCTTTGCGCTAAGGATTTTTCTTGAGCTTGGGTTAATAATTCATATCTTCCAATTTCCTTCAAATACATTTGAATAGAATCTTGTGAAGCTCGGTCATATTTTCCCACCTTCTTCAATGACATTTCAGCATTTGAGTCTAAAATCTCTTTATTTTCTAGAACATCAATCCCCATTTTATCAAAATTTTCATAGACCTCTTCCAACAAAAACAAATCATTCTCCACATAAGGAAATTCCTTTAAGATATTATCAAAAGTCACAAATCCCATTTCTTTTCCTCTCTTTACCAAACTTTCTATCTTTTTTTTATTTTCCTCCGAGTGTTTATTGGGTTTTATTTTTTCCTTGTTTTTCTTAACAATAATTTTTTTCTTTTCGGAAAAAATAGATTTCTTTTCCCCTTTCTTCTTCGGGGTTATTTTTTTGACTTTCTTCGTCGTTATTTTATCTCTTTCTTTCTTTTTTACCCCTTTCTTTACCACCATTTTTTTAGAGGATTTCTTTTTTATTTCTTTCTTGGTTTTTTTAGGCATAGTTTTTTAATTACATAATTGACTCTTTTGTTTTGATAATTGATTATACATCTCTAATTTTTTTAATGCCAACCGACTATTTCCTTCTTTTTCAGCTTGTTTTTGTTCAAAAACAACTTTTTTGATTTTTTCATTTAACAATTCAATCTCTAAGTTCTTAAGCAATTCTATAATTTTTTCTTCTATATTTTCAACATCACCATATAAAATTTCAACTTCAAAAACAATTTCGTCCTTTATTTTTTCAGGCAACTTTTCAATTTTTTTAAAAATATCATTACCTATATTTTTTTTTATATTTTTTCTTAATAATTGAAAATCAAAAATTGGTTGTTTTATATCTTTTTGCCACCAATATAAGCCTGCCAATTGCCTTAAAATTATTTGTTTTCTATTTTTTTTGTCTTTTTTCAAAGATAACTTTTTCACAAAACTTTTTTTTCTATCAAACCCCTCTTCTTCACTCTGGCGAGTCATTGAAAAAGCAATTTTTTTTATTTTTGCCAATTCTTCCCAAATAACTTTATCTGGAACTTCTAATTGATTAGCAATCTTTTCTACAAAATTAGCTTTCTCTATCTCACTTTCAATTAAGATTACAAAAGGCAAGACTTCTTCTTGAACAGCTTTACCTAATTTTCTTTTAATTTTATCATCTACAACCTTGTTAGAAGCCCCCTTAACTTCAAAAACTAATTTGTTTAAGTAAAATTCAACAATATGTTTACCCTCTTTCAGAGCTTTTTGCCAACCTAATTTATCTTGCAAAATAAACTCCGCTGGGTCAAGCCCATTGGGTATTTCCATTAATCTTACTTCCATTCCTTCTGATAAAGCAATCTTTGTAGCCCGACAAGCAGAAGAAAACCCGGCTTTATCTCCATCAAAAGCAATCACCAATCTCCGAGATAATTTTTTTAAAAGATCAATGTGTCTCCGACTTAAAGCCGTTCCTGAACTAGCCACTGCATTGTCATAACCGTTTTGATGGCACATTAGAAGATCCATTTGCCCCTCCACTAAAATTGAAAAATCTCTTTTTCTTATCTTGGTCTTAGCAAAATTATATCCGTGAAGAATGCTAGATTTATCAAATAAAATTGTTTCTGGACTATTTAAATACTTAGCTATCGTTCCTTCTTGCTCACCACCTCTCCCAAAATATCTTCCAGAGAAAGCAATAACTTGATTTGAATTGTCAAATAACGGAAAAATAATTCTTTCTCTAAATCTATCGTAAAAACCGCTTTTTTCGTTCTTTTTTTTAATTAAACCCGCTTTATCTATCTCAAAATCAGTATATTTTTCTTTTTTTAAAAAATTATACAAATCTTGCCAATTTGGTTTAGCAAATCCTAACCGAAATTTCTCTATCGTCTGATTATTTATTCCCCTCTGTTCCAAATAAGCAAGAGCTGATAGGTTTTCTTTCAAATTTTTTTCAAAATAAACCGTAGCTTTTTCTAAAACATCGTAAATTCTTTTCCTTTCATTTGCTTTCTTAGGGTCTTCTTTTTCTAACTCTATCCCCGCTTTCTCGGCTAAAATTTTTAAAGCTCCTTTAAAATCAACCCCCTCAAACTTTTCCACAAAAGAAAAAATATCTCCCCCTTCTCCACAACCAAAACATTTATATGTTCCTCTCGTCGGTGAAACAAAAAAAGAAGGTGTTTTTTCGTTATGGAAAGGACAACATGCTTTAAAATTTAAACCAGTTTTTTCTAATTTTATATAAGAACCGACAACATCGACAATATCTAAACGGTTTTTTATTTTTTCAACATTATCCATAATATATATTAGTCTAAAGTTTATAAAGTCAAAAGTCGAAAGTTTTTTTTGGAAAAATCGCAAAGCGATTTTTGACTTTATGGGCTTTATAGACCTTTGACTTTATGAGCCTTACAGACTTTATGGACTTCATATTACTCCCTTTCTCCTTCTGGTTCTTCAACCGCCTGTATCATTTTCCACTTTTTACTATTTTTGAACCCTGAACCAGCTGGCACTAACCTCCCTACAATAATATTTTCTTTCAACCCAACCAAATTATCCTCTGCTCCATTAAGTGCGGCTCCAATTAACATCTTGGTTGTATTTTGGAAAGAAACCGAGGAAAGAAAACTTTCTCTAGTTAAGGCTGATTCTGTGATTCCTAAAACCAAATTCGCTCCTTTGGCTTCTTCTAACCCTAATTTTTTCGCCTTCTTATTTTCTTCTTCCAATTTGAAATCTTCTATAATACTTCCCACTGCCAAAGTTGTTCCACCTGACGATTTAACTTTTCTCCGAGACATCATTTGTTTTATAATAACCTCTATATGTTTTCTTGAGGTAGAAGCTCCTTGTAATTCATAGATTTTAATTGTTTCCCTGATAATATATTCTTGCGTTCTTTCTTTTCCAGCATATTTAAATAATTCCGCAATATCAGCCGAACCATCTGTCAATAAATTACCTTTTTTTACTTTATCTCCCACTTTCACTAAAATAGTCCTATTATAAGGAATAATATAAATAATTTGTTGTTTTCCTTTTGTTGAGGCTGTGCGATTTTCAATATCTGGCATAATAACTATTTTTCTTTCTTTTCCTTTTTCATCAATGTCGGTCACCATCCCATTTACTTTGCTAATTGTGGCAATGGATTTAGGAATTCTTCTTTCAAAAATTTCTTCTACTCTGGGCAATCCTTGTGTAATATCTCCTCCCACAGAAGCAGTTCCTCCCGTGTGGAAGGTTCTCATGGTCAATTGTGTTCCTGGTTCTCCAATAGCTTGGGCAGCAATAGTTCCAACAGCCTCGCCTAAATCAACTAATTCATCTGTCCCAAAATCGGTTCCATAACATTTCTGGCAAATTCCACGTAAAGTTGAGCAAGTCATCGGAGACCTTACATCTACCGATTCCACTTCTAAATTTTCAATTAACTCTGCCTCATCAGTAGTGATGAGGTGTCCTTTCTTAAACAATACTTTCCCATCTTTATCTTCAATTTTTTTAGCCAAGACTCTTCCCTTGATATTTCTTGCTAAAGAAATTTCTATTCCTGAAAGTTTTTCTTTTCTAAGAGTAATATAATTATTTGTTCCACAATCTTCTTCTGTAATAACCACATCTTGAGAGACATCAAATAATTTTCTCGTTAAATAACCCGCTTTAGAAGTATTCAAAGCTGTATCAGCTAATCCTTTTCGTGAACCATGAGTAGTGGTAAAGTATTCAATCGGTGTCAAACCTTCCTTTAAACAAGAAATAACTGGAGTCTCAATCGTTTCCCCCGCTGTATTTTGAATAAGGCCCCTCATTCCTGCCATTTGAGTAAATTGACCCAGAGAACCTCTCGCTCCAGAAATCCACATATTATAAGCTGACCCTTGTTTATCTAATGTATCTGGAATAAGATTTCCTAATTCATCTTTAGTTGCATGCCAAATTTCTATATTTTTTCTCCGTCTCTCTTCTGGAGTAAGAAGCCCTTCATTATATTGTGCCCAAACTCCACTCGATTTTTCCTTAGCTAAATTAATTATTTCGTATTTATTTTCAGGAATAGTAATATTATCAATTCCCCAAGTAACCCCCGATTTTGTCGCATATTTAAAACCAAAATCTTTTATTTTCCCTAAAATAGGCGCAATATTTTTCATTCCGTATCTCTTAATTAAATCATTCGTTATTCTAGAAATATCTTTTTTCCCAACTTTATCATTTATAAAAGGATAATCTTTTGGCAAAATACTGTTAAAAAGTAATCTCCCTGCCGTTGTCTCAAAAACTTCTCCCTTAAATTCAGCATACTTGGGACTTTCCGATGGTAAAACTTTAATAAGAGTTCCATAACCAATCACTCCAAAATCACAAGCTGTGATTGCTTCATTAATACTTGAGAAAAATTTATTTTCTTTTTTCTCCTCATCAACAATTTTTGTCATCCAATAACAACCCAAAGCCATATCCATTTTGGGGTCAACTATTGGGTGACCCGTTCCTGGTTTTAAAATATTTTTATCTGCTGCCATAATTTCCCTTGCTTCAGTTTGAGCTTTTCTCGTCAAAGGAACATGCACGGCCATCATATCACCATCAAAATCAGCATTAAAAGCCGAACAAACCAAAGGGTGAACTTGAATAGCCATCCCTTCTATCAAAAGCGGACGAAAAGCTTGAATTCCTAAACGGTGCAAAGTTGGAGCTCTATTCAATAACACATATTTATCTTTAATGACATCTTCCAGAATAGCCCAAACTTCTGGACCCCCTTCTTCAATTAACCTTCCTGCCCACTTTATATTATGAGCTAATTCATCTTTTAAAATTCTAGAGATAACAAAAGGCCGAAACAACTCAAGTGCCATATATTTTGGTAAACCGCATTGATCCAAATTTAAATCAGGTCCAACTACAATAACCGAACGACCTGAGTAATCTACCCTTTTTCCTAAAAGGTTTTGTCTAAATAAGCCCTGTTTCCCTTTTAGATTATCAGATAATGATTTAAGTGGTCTTCTCTGTGCCTGACTCATAACAGAAGAAGACCCCGTATATTTGATTGAGTTATCAATTAAAGAATCAACCGCTTCTTGTAAAATTCTTTTTTCATTTCTTAGAATAACATCAGGGGCATTAATTTCTTGTAATTTTTTAAGACGGTTATTCCTATTAATAACTCTTCTGTATAAATCATTTACATCTGAAGTTGCATGTCGTCCTCCTCCTAAAACAACCATGGGACGAAGAGCTGGTGGAATCACTGGAATCCGCGTAAGAAACATCCATTCTGGCCTTGTTTTTGAGGTGATTAATGACTCAACTAACTCTAATCGTTTGTTTAATTTAACTCTTTTTATTGAGCCCGCCTTTATCAAATCTTTCTCCAATTCTTCCTTCAACTTTTCTAAATTAATTTGCCTACAAATTTCATAAATAGCTTCTGCTCCAATTCCAGCTTCAAACATTGCCCCATATTTTAATGAGTTTTTATTATAAGTAATCTCATCAAAAACGACCCCTAATTGAATTCCCTCAATTTCTCTTTTCACATTTGAGACCAATTCTTTTATCTTTTCTTTATCTTTGTTACTTTTAAGATTTTTTACTTTTGTTTTATACTCTATTTCTACTTCGCTTAAAATTCTCTTTTTTTCATCTTCGTTTATTTTCACTACTATATAGCCAGCAAAATAAATAACCCTTCTTAAATCTGCCGCCGGGATATCTAAAATCAAACCAATCCGAGAAGGAATTGATTTTAAAAACCAAATATGAGAAACCGGAACAGCTAATTCTATATGCCCCATACGATCTCGTCGCACGATTGACCTCGTGATTTCCACTCCACATTTTTCACAAATAATTCCTTTATATCTTATTCCTTTATATTTACCACAGTAACATTCATAATCTTTATCAGGACCAAAAACCTTTTCATCAAAAAGACCATCTTTTTCACTTCGTTGTGTTCTATAATTAATCGTCTCTGGTTTTTTAACTTCACCGTGTGACCATTCTAAGATTTTTTCTGGAGAAGCCAATTTAAGAGTAATATAATCAAAATCCGTTGAGTAGAAATCTTTGTCTTTTGCTATTTTATTATTTGCTAACATATTATTTTAAGATTTAATTTAATTTTAAATATAATTATTTTATTTTTTCTTTAAATCTATATCCAAAGCCAAACCACGAAGATTATTTAATAAAACGTTAAAAGAAGCTGGAATATTTGGTTCTGGTATTTTTCTATCTTTGACAATAGCGTCAAAAGCTGCTGAACGACCAAGAATATCATCCGATTTTATTGTTAAAACTTCTCTTAAAATATGAGCTGTCCCATGCCCCAAAAGAGCCCAAACTTCCATTTCCCCAAATCGTTGCCCTCCTTTCTGAGCTTTTCCCCCTAAGGGTTGTTGATTAATAAGAGAATAAGGACCAACAGAACGCATATGCATCTTGTCCTCAACCATATGGTGAAGTTTAAGAATATACATATAACCCACAGCAATATTTTGATCAAAAGGTTCACCAGTTAATCCATCATAAAGTGCCATTGTTCCATCTTTACTAAAACCAGCTTTTTCCAACTCATCTTTAATTTCTTCTTCGGTAGCTCCCGCAAAAGGAGGAACAATGGCTTGATAATTCAGAGAATGAGCTGCCATCCCAAGATGCAATTCTAAAATTTGTCCTAAATTCATACGAGAAGGAACTCCTAATGGAGTTAAAATAATATCAATGGGAGTGCCATCTTTCATATAAGGCATATCTTCTTGGGGAAGAATTCTTGAAATAACTCCTTTGTTACCATGTCGGCCAGATAACTTGTCACCCACAGAAATGTTTCTTAGATGAGCTACTTCAACATAAATTCTTTTAATCACTCCTGGCTCATTTATCTCACCTTTATCTCTAGAAAAAACTTTGACACTTTTGACAAAACCTCTTTTACCTCCTTTAACTCGTAAAGACGTATCTTTAACATCTTGGGCTTTCTCACCAAAAATAGACTTTAATAATCTTTCTTCTGGTGTCAGTTGGGTTTCCCCTTTCGGTGTAATTTTTCCAACCAAAATATCACCTTGGTTAACTTCTGCCCCAATTCTAATAATTCCATCTTCATCTAGGTTTTTTAATTTAGCTTCACCAACATTGGGAATGTCGTGAGTAGTTATTTCTTCTCCCAACTTTGTATCACGGACATCTTCCACAAATTCTTCAATATAGATACTGGTAAATTTGTCTTCCTTGACCAATCTATCAGAAATAACAATAGCATCTTCATAATTTGAACCATACCATGACATAAAAGCTACTAAAATATTCTGACCAAGTGCTATTTGTCCATTTTCTGTGGAAGATACATCTGCTAAAATATCGCCCTTCTTTACTTTTTGGTTTAGATTAACAAGGGGATAATGACTTAAGGAAGAAAAACTATTAGTTCTTAAGAAATTAACTAATTTATATTCGTCCTCCTCTCCTTTTTTATTTTTAACTTTAATGGTTCTCGCATCTACAAAAGAAATAATTCCACTTTCTTTAGCAATAACCAAACGTCCAGAATCACGCGCAGCTTTTTCTTCAATTCCAGTCGCTACCAAAGGTGCTTCGGGTAAAACACAAGGCACTGATTGCTTTTGCATATTAGACCCCATCAAAGCTCTGTTAGCATCATTGTGATTCAAAAAAGGAATCATCGAGGTTGCTACTGAAAAAGCCTGTTTAGTTGAAACATCAATAAAATCTACTTTTTGTCTATCTACTATTCCCAACCTCCCCCCTACTCGCACTTCTATTAATTTTTCTTTGATAGTGCTGTCTCCACTTAAACTAATTGTTGCATCCGCAATATTATATAATTCTTCATCGGCTGCATTTAAATAAACTATTTCACCAGTTACTTTTCCATTTTTAACTTTAGAATAAGGGGTCTCAACCATTCCGAAGTCATTGACTTTGGCATAATTAGCTAAGTGTAATATCAATCCAATATTTTGACCTTCTGGTGTTTGGATAGGACAAATTCTTCCATAATGAGAAGGATGGACGTCGCGAACTTCAATACCAGCTCTTTCTCGAACCAATCCCCCTGGGCCTAAAGCTGAAACAGTTCTTAAATGTTCTAACTCTGCTAAAATATTATCTTGCAACATAAATTGGGAAAGTTGGTTGGTAGCAAAGAATTCTTTAATTCTTGCCTGTAAAGGACGAGGATTAACCAATTGCATCGGTAAAGTTACGTCCACCCCAATAATTGACATCCTATCTTGAATATTCCTTTTTATCTGATACATTCCTACTCTAAATTTTTGTTGGACCATTTCGCCAAAATAACGCAATCTTCTTGACCCCAAGTGGTCAATATCATCTTCAGGAACTCCTGGTGTTCTATTTAACTCTACAATATGTTCAACTATCGTTACCAAATCATCAATAGAAATTGTCTTTCTTTCCAACTCTTTTTTATCCATTGACTTACCAAATCTTTTGTTAAAATAAAATCTTCCTACTTCGTGTAAGTCATACTTTTCCTTATCTAAAACACCATCAACAAATACTTTTGAATGACTGGCTGTTGTTAATTCTCCATCTCTTAATTTTCGATGAATTTCAATATAAGATTCATCTATATTTTTAGCCGGGTCATTTTCAATTGATTTTTGAATAATTTCTTTGGCTTCTTTATCCTTAAACAAAGATGTTAAGTCAGCCCCCACTGGAGCAACTACTCTTAAAAGAGAACTAATCAAAAATTTTCTTTTTCTATCTATTTTGACATAGATAAGACCCCCTGGTTCCGAATCTATTTCTATCCAAGCCCCTCTATAAGGAATTATTTTAACCCCAAAATATCTTTTCCCTTTTAGTTCTTGAACCGTAAAAAACATTCCGAATGACCTTGATAATTGTGGCACAATAACTCTTTCAATTCCGTTGATAATAAATGTGCCATGTTCAGTCATCATCGGAAAATCAGTCAAGAAAATCTCTTGTTCTTTTTCTATTTTTAATATCTTGTTAGTTAGTTTTACGTTTACCTTAATAGTAGCTTGGTATGTTTTTTTGTTTTCTTTAGCATAAAACTCATCATAATCTGGTTGTTTAAATTCAAAATCAAGAAACTCCATTTTAAATTTTTTGCCAGAATAGTCCTCAATGGGAGTAAATTCTTTAAGAACACTTTCAATTCCTCCATCAACAAATTTTTGATAGGAAGACAATTGGGACTCTACTAAGTTGGGGAGTTCTACTAATGATTTTTTAAATTTCTTAAAATATTTCTTCTCTCTACTTTTTTTAGGTGTATTCATAGAAAATTAATCTTAAATAAAGAAATAAAATAATAAAAAGCGAATATAAGAACTTTTTAAAAAGTCAACTTTAAATTGACAAAACAATACCAACAAAAAACGTCCTACCGTATTTCTGAGGTAAATATTAATATTTTGAACTATATATCACAACTCAATAAGTCGTATAATTACTGCCTTGTAGTTTACTTTATCTGTAAAAATAAGTCAACTATCATTTACATTTATACTTTCTCCTCTTCATTTTGTGTTTCTTCTGTTTCTTCAATCACATCTTTGTCTGCGATATTTACTTTTTCTTTATCATTTTTAATTTCCTCCGTAGTAGATTTTTCTTCTTTTAGGGTTGTGTTTACTTCTTTTTTAATTGGAGTTTTTTTAGGTAAAACATTTATTTTTTTACCTTCAACTACTTTTTCACTTACTAAAATATTATGAACTGTATCTGAAACTTGTGCTCCATGGTCAATCCAATATTTTATTCTTTCTCCCTTTACTTGTTTAACATCTTTTCTAGCATCATAGGAACCAAGATTCTCAATAGATTTACCGCTTTTTGGTCCTTGTTTGACGTCAGCTAAAATAATCCTGTAAGAAGGATCATGTTTTCTACCAACTCTCTGTAATCTAATTTTTAACATGCCCGTATTCTACCAAATAACCTTGTCAAAATCAACTTTTAATCTATTTTTAGTCTTTTCCTACTTCTCTTGAACGCATTAGGGGGAAGAGAGTTCCTTCTCGAGCAGAGACACCCGCTAAAACCCAGAATAATCTTTCACCAAAACCAAAACCACAAGCTGGTGGCATACCGTATTCTAAAGTTTCTACAAATTCCCAATCGGGCATCATGGCTTCAAGGTCACCTTTTTTCAAAAGAGCTTGTTGTATTTCAAACCTTTCTTTTTGGTCAAGCGGGTCGTTCAATTCCGAGAAACCATTGCCTATTTCTGAACCAGCTAAAATAATTTGAAATCTTTCTGTCAACTCCTGATTATCATTTTTAACTTTGGCTAAAGGAGCTACTAACTTAGGATGATTAATAAGAAAAGCTGGGCCAGCAATTTTTTCTCGACAATATTTCCATAAAGTATCCATCAAACGTTCTCTATTTTCTCCTTCATACTTTATTTTAAGTTCATCTAACTTGCTTTTCATTTTTTCTTCATTGGTAGTCAAAACATCAATACCTGTTTGTTTTAATACTTCACTCTGATAATCAATTTCAATCCATTCATCTGCTAAATCAAATTTATATTGTTTCAATTCAAACTTGGTTGTTCCAAAAACATCTTTAGCTATTTTCCGATATAATTCTTGTGCCAATTCCATCCCATCTTTGTAATCAGCATAAGCCCAGTAAAACTCTAAATTAGTAAATTCCTGTAAATGTTCTGCACTAGTTCCCTCATTGCGAAAAATTTTGCCAATTTCAAATGTTTTTGTAAAACCAGACACTAACAGTCGTTTATGCCATAATTCGCCAACAGAAATTCTCAAATATAAATCAATATCAAAATCATTATGATGGGTAATAAAAGGTCGGGCCTCTGCTCCCCCTGTAGTTATTTCTAACATAGGTGTTTCTACTTCAAGGAAACCTTTTGCCTTAAAAAACTCTCTCGCAACATTCCAAAATTCTGTTTTTTTGATAAAAAGATTTTTAATCTCAGGATTCATCAATAAATCTAAATATCTTTTTCTATATCTTTCTTCTGAATCCTTTAAACCATGCCACTTCTCTGGTAAAGGTCTTAAACTTTTAGCAACAATCTTCCAATCAGAAACAGCTATTGTTTGCTGACCTCTTTCAGTTATAAAAAGTTTCCCCTCAATCAAAACAAAATCACCAATATCAATTGTTTCTACAAAAAGATTGAATTTTTCCTCACTAATTTCATCTTTTTTGAGAAGTCCTTGGAAACTTCCTGTGCCATCAAATAAATCAAAAAAAATCAAAACTCCCTGTGAACGAAGAGACATTATTCTCCCTACCACTCTAATTTTTTTTCCTTCTTTAAAACTATCAATAACTTCTTTTAAGGTCGCATCAAAAACGATTTTGGCTGGATAAGGATTAATGCCTTTGTTTTCTAATTTTTTCTTTTTTTCCAGTCTTATTTTTCTAATTTCTTCTAAAGATGCCATGATTCAGTTTATAGTTGTTAGTTAATAGTTTATAGTTTTTAAAAAAAATTAATAATTACTTAATACTAATTATTTTATATTCTTGTATCCCTTTCGGTGATTTAAAAGCAAATGATTCACCCTCTTTTTTGTCTAACATAGCTTGCACTAAAGGTGAAGTTATAGAAATTTTATTTTGTTCCATATCTACTTCTTGGGTCCCTACAATGTAAAACTGTTTGTTTTCGCTTTCTCCTTTCTTCTTCAGAAGGATAGTTGCTCCCACACCAACAGTATCAAATTTACTTTGTTTGACAATAACAACATTTTTTAAGATAACCTCTAATTCCTTTATTCTTTTTTCAACATTGGCTTGATCTTCTCTGGCTTGGTGATATTCTGCATTCTCACTTAAATCACCTAAGGTCATCGCCTCTCTTAAATTATCTGCTAATTCTTTTCGCCTTCCTGATTGAAGCCATTCAAACTCTTTTTGAAGTTCCTCGTATTTTTCTTTTGTTAGATATTCTCTGTCATTGTTCATATCTTTATTTACCAAATCTTTGCCCTACATTCTAATATACATAGTAATAAAAAACAAACCTTAAAAATAAAACTTTCTGTCTTTTTAAGGTTTTTCTTAAAATCTCTTTTTTAAATTTAAGATGATAAATATTCAGGGGTGTTTAGATGCATCCACTCTAATAATTGTCGCATAACATAAAGACCCCCAATTTGATTATCACTAGGACCCTCTTCCATCATCACAGCAAAAGCAAACCTCGGATTGATAGACGGAAAAAAACCCGTCACCCAAGAATTAACTTTTTCCTTTATAGTCCCCCTTTCAGCAGTACCAGTTTTGACCGAAATATCTAAAAAAGGTAAATTTAATCCCTTGCCTGTTCCAACAGTCACCGCTTGTCGCATCCCTTCTCGCACAATTTGAAAATATTGTTCATCAATTGGTATAATTTCATAATTTTTTTCATTATTTTCTTTTTTTACAATAGTTGGACGAAAAAGTTTTCCGCTGTTAGCAATTGAACCTATAGCTCTTACTATCTGTAAAGGGGTTACTTGAAAACCATATTGCCCAATAGAAGTGTGGTAAGTATCTCCCAACATCCATTCCTCTCCATTAAACATCTTTTTTTTCCACTCGGGATTAGGAATAATTCCTCTTTCTTCTAAAAAACCCTCAATCCCCGCTTCTTCGCTAAAACCAAAAAGTTTGATATATTCATTAATTTTATCAATACCTAAACCAATTTGACCCTCGTATCCACCTCCAATTGCATAAAAATAGACATTAGAGGAAACAGCCAATGCTTCTTTCATATCTACCCAACCGTGAGCTTTCCAGTCGTTAAAAATAGAACTTTCATTGGGGAAATATGGGTTAGGAATAGAAATAGAACCCGTACTTAATATTTTTTTATTAGGACTAATAATACCTTCATTCAAAGCAGCTATAGCTAAAAACGGCTTAACAATAGACCCTGGGGTATAAAGACCCATAGTTACTCTATTTAGGAAAGGATTATCTTTCGCCATTGTATATTTTTTGACTTCATTTTCGTCCTTACTATTAGACATAATTTCAAGGTCATATTCTGGATAACTGACTAAGGCCAAAACTTCACCATTGTTCACATCCATTATCACCCCTGCCCCACCTTTAGAACCAATTTGTTTGGCTAATCCAGAGATAAACTTATAAAGTGTTTCTTGAACTCTAATATCAATAGAAAGAAAAACACTCTCGCCTTTTTGGGGGGGCTGAATAATTGACTCTGATTTTGTCTCAAAGAGAGCATCTTTTTCAATGATTTTTAAACCGTTCTCACCGCTTAATTTATCATTGAAAAATTCTTCCATACCACTTTTTCCGAGATACTCATCTTGATAATAATTACCATTTTTATCCTTTAATGGATAACTTACATAACCTAAAATATGGGCCAACCCCTTATAATCAAAATATTCTCTCTTAAAAAATTCTTGATCAGTCTCTTTCTCTGAAGAATTATAAACAAGCTCTTGATTGTTCCTGTCGTAAATGATTCCTCGTTCTGCAAAAATAATTGAGTGTTGAAGATGATTATTTTCGCTTCTTGCCAAAAATTTATTACCATTTTTCAACTGTAAATCTCCTATTTTTAAAAGATAAACAGTAGTTACCAACATAAAGAAACAACCAACAAAAATAATAATCTTTTTTGAAATAGATTTTTCTATTCTCCCTTCAAACTGGTCCTCATCAAATCTCGGCAAATTTTTTGAATCAATAAAAATATCATCTGGGGTAATTTCTCTTCCAGTTCTTTTAAACCTATGGAATAATTTTTTTTTTCTTAAAAACATTATTGATGATTTAATCTTAATTGTTTTTTCAAAAAAGATATTAGTAAAAAAGCAAACAAAGATAAGAAAAAAATAATAGGTAAATTATAGAATAATTCGTGAGAAGTAAAAAAGAGTAAATCAGCCGTTAAACCTAAAAACAAACCTTCATAAAATGATTCAAAAATAAAAAAAGCCCCACACATAAATAAAAGAGAAATCCACCAAGGTAAGATAAAAATACTAAAACATAAACAAAAATCTACTATTATTCTTGAAAAATTTGAACCCATTTTAATTCAAAGATATTAATTGGAATTTTAAATAAAATAGTTTGTAAAGAATCTTCTGGAGTAATTATTATTTTATTAATTACTCCTAAAAAAAATAAATTTAGGCTGGGAAGAACAACAATATCACCCTCTTCAAAAAGAACATCTTTAGGAAATTTTACTTCAAAATTGCCCCCTCCTTTCCCTTTAGCCATACCGACTATTTTATTAAAACCAATGGCTACATTTAAACTCTCCCCAGGAAAAGAATACAAGTGAACCTTGGCTGTTTTAGAATAAATTTCTTCCAACTCGCCGATAACGACGGTATCATCAACCACAACTTTATCTCCTTTTTTAACACCATAATTCTCCCCCACATCTAAAATCAAAGAATCATAGGGCGATAAATTAGGTTTGGCTAAAACATTAGCTAAAATAAATTTATAATTATTTTCCTGTCTCCCCAACATTTTTTTCAATTCTTTATTTTCTTCTGATAAAGTTTTGAGAAATAAATACTGGGAATTAATTTGATTCAATTTGATTTTCAATTCTTTATTTTCTTCCGATAAAGTTTCTTTTGTCTTAATTATGGCTGTAAAGTTAGAAACAATTTCAAAAGAATAATTTTTTAACCACCATAATGGTTTTCCAGCATAGTGTAATGGTCCTGTTAAAAAAGATAAGCCCCCCAAGTAAAAAGCCACCATCAATAATAACCCAATAAATCCAATTAAGAACTTTTTTTTGCTACTTTTATTATTCTTTGAGAGAAACACCATCTTCATCACAAATAAGAATTTCTTTATAATCGCTCATCTCTTCCAAGACTACTCCCGTTCCCCTCGCAACTGAAGTTAGAGGGTCATCTACAAGATGAACAGGAACTTTTGTCAATTCACCCAAAAGAACATCTAACTGTCTAAGAAGAGAACCCCCTCCCGTAAGGAAAATCCCCCTATTTAAAATATCAGATATTATTTCTGGAGGGGTTATTTCTAAGACTTCTTTAATCGCATCTAATAACAAAACAAGTGATTGGGAAATGGCCTTTCGTATATGAGTATCGTTTATTTTTATTTCTCGAGGTAAGCCCGTTACTAAATCTCTCCCCCTCATCGTAGCTTCCAATGGCTCATCTAAAGGTAAAACTGAACCAATATCTATTTTTAAACGTTCCGCTGTTTTTTCCCCGATTAAAATCTTAAATTTATTTCTGACATATTGAATAATATCTTCATTTAACCTATCTCCAGCTATTTTTAAATTTTTAGAATTAACTATTCCACCCAAAGAAATCACCGCAATATCTGTATTTCCCCCACCGATATCAATAATGACACTCCCCACGGCATCTTTAATCGGGAGACGATCTCCAATAGCTGCGACCATGGGTTCTTCAATCAGATGAACCTCTCGTGCCCCAGCATTTTTTACAGCATCATAAACTGCGCGTGTTTCTACATTGGTAATGCCCGAAGGAACACCAACCAAAACTCGCGGACCAATTATTTTTTTTGAATTTTCTTGTGATTTATTTATCAAGTAAGCAATCATTTCTTCTGTTATCTCAAAATCAGAAATAACTCCTTCCACTAAAGGTCTCACAGCTGTTATGTGTGAAGGAGTTCGCCCAATCATTTTTTGAGCTTGGCGACCAACCGCCACTACTCTTCCAGTTTTTTCATTTAAAGCCACCACCGTCGGTTCGTTCAAGACAATTCCTCTTCCTCGAACATAAACAAGAGTATTGGCAGTACCCAAATCAATTCCAATATCATTAGAAAATAAATTCTTAAATTTCTTCTTTATTCTTTCTATGATGTTCTTTTTTTTCATCCCGTTAGATACCTACAAAAAGTAAATTATCTTTAAACTAAACTATTAATATCATTTAAACAACTCCTCCGTTTTTACGATTTTTGTTACTTTTTCATTCCTTTTTTTAAATTCTACCCCTCCCTCTTTCAAACTTTTTTCACTCACCACAATTCTAATTGGAATACCAATTAAATCAGCCTCCACAAATTTCTCACCGGCCTTAACATCTCTATCATCATAAAGAACCTCTTTTCCAGCTTCCTTCAATTTTTCATAAATTTTATCGGCTTCATTATCTTGCCCTAAACTTAACAAATGTATTTGAAAAGGAGCCACTGCTTCTGGCCAAATAATTCCATTTTCATCTGAAAAAATTTCTACGATAGTTCCCATCAACCGAGTTACTCCAATTCCATAAGAACCCATATAGACAAACTTTTCTTTTCCTTTTTCATTTTTATAGCTCAAGCCAAGGGCCTTTGAATATTTTTCCCCTAAAGAATAAATATCGCCTACTTCAATTGATTTTCTTTGTGTCAAATTTTCTTTTTTTATATTTTCTAATCCAAAATCTTTTAAAATCTCTTCGCTAAAATCATCCTTATTTATAGCAATCTTTTTAACTTCATCAACAACATAAACTAAATCTTCCCCCGCCTCTGTTAAGGTCTGAAATTCATAAGAATACTTAGAAAAACTCCCCCCCGACGAAATCGTTGTGTAAGTTTTATCACCAAAACCTAATCTCCCAAAGATATTCATATAAACATCTTTCATCTTCTCATAAAACTTTTCGTGTTCTTCTTTGTTTTTAGAAAAAGAATAAAGGTCTTTCATTAAAAATTCTCTCCCTCTCAGAAGACCTGATTTAACTCTTAATTCATTCCTAAACTTGGTTTGAAATTGATAAACTAAACAAGGCAAGTCTTTGTATGAAGAAATAAAATTTTTCATTATTTGAGTGAGAGGTTCTTCGTGGGTAAAAGCTAAACCAAGTTCAGACCCCGTTTTTAAATCGGTTTTAAACCAATCATCAACTTTGTTGTCATCCCATCTCTCCGTCCTTTCCCAAGCATCTTTGTCTTGGAGAGTCGTCATTAAAATTTCTTGCCCCCCCATTTTATTCATCTCGTCTCTTATAATATCTTTTATTTTTTCTAAAACTCTTAGACCTAAAGGTAAAAAAGAATATACCCCCGCCATTTCTTTATTTATAAAACCAGCTTGAATAAGCAATCTAGCATTTTTAGCTACTTCGTCTTTAGGAGCTTCTTTTCTTGTTTTTGTAAATAAATTACTTTGTCGCATTACTCTAATAATAACTTATTCCAACAGTTTGGTCAAAACAACTGTCCTAATAAACATTAACCTTCTCTTTGATGATTTTATCTTCTCAAAATTAGAAAAACTTAATAACATCGCTGAAAGTGACAGCCAGCATTAAAAGAATTAAGAAAGCAAAACCAATAAAATTAAGTCCATTAACAGTTTTTGCCTTCAGAGGAGACCTCTTGATAGCTTCAATTAAAACAAACAACAAACGCCCTCCATCAAGAGCTGGAATAGGAATTAAATTTATAACAGCTAAATTTATAGAAATAAGAGCTACAAAGCTAAGTAAATAAATAAAACCAAAACTAAAGGCATTTCCTACCATAAAAATAATTCCCACTGGACCAGCTACTTGAGACAAGTCGGCTGACCCAACCAATAAATCTTTTACAAAATAAAATAAACCAATAACAGTAGCAACCGTCAATGAGTAAGTCGTCTTTAAACCTTCCCAAAAAGCAACCCCTACTGGAAATTTAATAATTCCAATCATTCCAAACGAAACTCCTATTGCTGGTTTTCCTTCTACTATTCCTTCTTGAGGAGTAAGTTTGGTCAAAATTGTCTCTTGATTCCTTTTATAGAGGACTTCAATTTTTTGATTACCATGAACAGCAATATAATCCTCTGCTATTTTAGCGCTTTCAAAATTTTGAACTACATTAGCTACTTCATCTCCTAAAGATAAAATAATATCGCCTGTTTTTAATCCAGCTTGTTCAGCTGGAGATTTCGGCAAAACATTAATTAAGACCAATCTGACGTCATTAACAACTTCATTTTCAAATTGGTTAATTGAAACAGGCAACCCCAACATAAAGCCAATAGAAATAAAAGACCAAGCCAATAACAAATTAAAAGAAACACCAGCGATAAGAACAACTGCTTGGGCCCATTTAGGGCTACTCGTAAATCGTCTCTGATAATTTTTGTCTTTTTCTTTTTGGTTATCCCTTTTATCCTTGTCTTCATAATCTTCTCCATGTATTTTGACAAAACCACCAATTGGAATAAGACCAATAGAATACTTTGTCTCTCCTTTTTGAAAACTAAAAATTCTGGGAGGAAAACCAATGGCAAACTCTTCCACCAACATTCCTGTTTTTTTGGCAAAGACAAAATGACCCAATTCATGGACAAAAATAAGAATTCCTAAAACTATTATAAAAATCAAAATTGGCATAATTTTTTCAGCCGACCCCTTACCCTATTATTTCCTTTTCCTTCTTTTCAAACAATACGACTAACACTTCTTTTATCTCATCTATAATTTTTTGCATTTCATCTTTTAATTGAAATTTATCGTCTTCACTAATTTCATTATTTTTTTCTTTATTCTGAATATCATTCCAGACTTTGTCTCGTTCGGCTCGTAAAGAAACCTTAGCTTGTTCTAATTTGTCTTTGGCAATTTTGACAAAAGTTTGTCTTCTTTCGTTAGTCAACTCAGGAAAAGATAATCTTAATCCCTTTTCATCCACTGCAACAGATACACCTAAATCGAACTTTATTATTGCTTTTTCAATTCCTTTAACTTGAGATGAATCCCAAGGGATAATTCGAATTGTTTTTGCATCTTCTATTGTCAGATTAGCTATTTGGTTGATCGGTGTCAAGTTGCCGTAATTTTCGACCCTAATATTGTCTAAAATCGTGATTGAGACCAAACCAGTTCTGATATTAGAAAATTCCTTTTTTAACCAGTTCTCTATTTCAGCAACATCTTTTTTTAACTTTATAAAATTGTAACTCATCCTAATGATTATTTTTTAGTTAATAAATGTTCTACTTCTCTTAAAACTACTACCCTTTTTTCTGGAGAAATTCCCACCAAATTAAATAACCTCTCTCCTCCTTGTTTTAATTCCCGACATAAAACAATTTTGTTTTTCAAAAATAATTTTTTTTCATAACTACTTAATGATTCCAAACAAGTTAGTGGATATAATTTAGCCTCTTCTATAAACTTATGTAGACTTCCTCCTTCTGGATAATTCCAACTCATTAATTGCAACCCAGGATAACATTCTGCATACTGAATTGCTTTACTAGTAAACTTAGTGTTAGTTATTAACAAAAGTTCTTTCCTTAAATCTTTTTTTATATTTTTCCAAAATTCACCTTTCATTAAATCGTCAAATCTTTCTTTCACATATAAAACAATTTTTATATCTGATTTCATTCCTTGTTTATTGTGAAATTTTATTTCACCAATTAAAATTTCCTCATCGTTTTGAGCAATAAGATCAATTTCATGAGCCACACATAATCCTCTAATTGTCTGTCTTAATTGCACTTTATAACCAACAGCCCGAAACATTGCTCCGATAAAATCCTCAAAAGAAAAACCGTCTGGACCTAACTGCATAACAGCTCTTCTAACCGAATATTTGATAGGAACAATTTCTTCCTCAATCTCTCTTAACAACTTAAGGGCCTCTTTATAAATCTCAGTAGTAGTCATCCCATCAATTAATTTTTTCCTAATTACTCCAACAATTTCTTCAATTACCTGAGAGCTTGCCCCGGCTTTTCTTAAAGAATTTCTGAGTTTTTCATTTTCAAAAGGTTCTTTTTCTCCGCTTGCTTTAATTATATAAATTGGTTTGTCTTCTTCTGTCATCATCTCTTTATTATATCAAATGTAATTAAAAACTTGTAATCATTTATTGATTAAATTCTTTAGCTAATTATTCCTCCTCCCAAACAAATTTCTCCATCATAGATTACAAGGGACTGACCTTTAGCTACATTTTGATTTTCTTCAAACTTAATTAAGATTTCATTATTTTTTTCCATCAGACCACAATCTTGCAAAACTTGTCTATATCTTATCCTGGCCTGATACTTCTTATCTAAATTTGGACTTTTCCCCAAAATCCAATTTACTTCCTCAATTTCAACCCCCCTAAAAATCTCGGGGAGTCGAACCTCCCGAAATTTTTTGTTGTTTGAAACCGTTAAAGTATTTTCATCTAAATCTTTTGCAGTAATGTAATAAGGTTTGTCATTTGTTCCTTTTTTTATAATTTCAAAACCGTGTCTTTGTCCAATGGTGTAGAAGAAAACCCCATCGTGTTGACCAATTACTTCTCCTTTTTCGTTCAAAACATCTCCCTTTTTTTGCGGAATAAATCTCTCTAAAAATTCTTTCATATCAACTTTTCCCACAAAACACAAACCTTGGCTATCTTTTTTTTGAGCTGTGGGAAGATTAAATTTTTTAGCTAATTGTCTAACTTCCGTTTTTTCATAATCACCAATTGGGAAAAGACAATGTTTAAGCTGTGCTTGTGTTAGCGTCCATAAAAAATATGATTGGTCTTTGTTTTTATCAACTCCAGCTAAAAGCTGTCCAGCTTGTAACCTAACATAATGACCAGTCGCGATATAATCTGCCCCTGTCTTTTTTGCAAAATCTAAAAAAGCCCCGAATTTAATTTTTTTATTGCACATCACATCAGGATTAGGAGTTCTCCCATTTTTATACTCATCCACCATATAATCAAAAACGTCTCGCTTATATTCTTTTTCCAAATCCAAATCTAAAAAATCAACGCCTAAAGATGCGCAAACTCGCATCGCATCTAAACGGTCTTCTTTCCACCGACATTCTACAAAATCAGGTTGCCAAACTTTGATGAAAACACCTGTCACGGCATAACCTTGTTTTTTTAATAAAGCCATCGCAGTAGAAGAATCTACTCCACCCGAAGCACCTACGAAAACTTTTTTTTGTTCCCCTTTTTTAAATTTCATATTCCTTTAATATATTTCTCGAGAGGTCGGACCTCCCGAAATTAAGAGGGTTGGGATTCTGTGAATTTTACAGAAACAGAAATCTTGTCAGGAACTTTGCCATGCCAATGATAATCGTTTTCAAATTCTGGAAAACCCTTTCCCGGAATTGTATGAGCAATAATAATTGTGGGACGATTTTCTTCAAAGGGCAATCCTGTTGTTCTCTTAGCTGTTGCTACCGCCCCTATTATCTGTTCAAAATTATGCCCGTCAATTTCTAAAACTTGCCAATTAAAAGCCTCTAATTTATCACGCAAGGGTTCTAAAGGCATAACTTTTTCTGTTTCTCCACTGATTTGAATATTGTTTCTATCAATAATTGCAATCAAATTAGAAAGTTTTTCTTTTCCTGCCAACATCAGGGCTTCCCAAGTTTGGCCACACTGCATCTCTCCATCAGACATTAAACAATAAAAAAATTTTCTTTCCTTACCACTTAAACACCCGACGTCCAAATCTTCCAAGTCAGAAAAATGATCGATTCTATCTGCCAAAACCATTCCAACCGCTTGTGAAAGCCCCGATCCTAAAGGACCAGAACTCGTCTCAATTCCTTTTAACCATTCCTTGTGTGGATGTCCCTGTAATGAAGACCCGAATTTTCGCAATGTTTGTAATTCATCTTTTGGAAAATAACCAGCTTCAGCCATCACCGCATATAAAGCTGGGCAAGTATGTCCATGAGAAAGAATTAAACGGTCTCTTCCTCCCCAATCTGGATTGCGGGGGTCATGTCTCAAAATATTAAAATACATCGCTACAAAAATCTCTGTCATACTCAAGGAACCAGCCGTATGTCCCGAACCAGCTTGCCTTAACATCTCAATTATTTCTTGACGCACAGTTGTCGCTATCTTTTCCAAATCTTTAATTATTTTTTTGTTGTCAATCGCCATAATTTACCTTGTTAAATATGATTTGATTCTTTTTCTAATAAATGTTTTTCCATGATAAGTTTTAAATATTTTTTGATAAATTGTTTTGTTTATTTAACAGGGTGAATTTTTCTAAACTTTTTAATTATTTGAACTATTTCTTCAGCATTATGTTTCCCAAAAATAACTGAACCAACCACTAGACGATTAGCACCCATTTTCACCAAGTCTTGACTGTTTTTCAAATTAACTCCTCCATCCACAGAAATTATAACATCCGGATTATTTTGACGAAAAATTTTTATCTTTTTCAAAACACCTTTATTAAATTTTTCTCCCTGATGACCAATTTTATTGATTCCCATAAACTGGAAAAAGTCTGCATCTCTTACATATTGGTCTAATCCTTTTGTGGCTGTCTCCAAATTGAGTGAAAAACCAAATTGAGTGGCTTGAACATCTAATTCTATAAACAGTTCGCTTAGGGACTGGTCAATTAAACTTTCAATATGTAAAATAATTCTTTTCGCCCCAATTTCTTGCCAATTTGAAATCGCACTCTTAGGATTTTGAACAAATAAATCTATTTCAAAGTCAAAAACATCACGAAAAGGGGCTAACTTTTCCAAAACATCCCCTTCCCAATATGGCCAAGTTTTAGTTTCAACAAATAAACCATCACAAATGTCCATTTGCACAACCATTTTTTTTTGTTCACCTAAAATTACAGAAACATCTTTTAAAAGAGCCAATTTTCGTTCCAATTCATCAAAATCTTTGGGTAAAATAGCGGGTATTATTTCTATATTTTCTCCACCTCTTCGATGGGTCGCCGAGGAAGCAACATAATTCTCTTTTTTCATATATTTTTTTACTTAGTAACCCGGTTACTAAGTAAGGTTACTAAATAACTAGGTGGTTATCATGTTGTAAACATTGGTTATTTTGGACTTATCCCCATTTTACTTAGTAACCCGGTTACTAAGTAAATTTATCTTTTGGAGACGACGCGAATGACGAGATTCACCAGAAAATTTCGTTTCCAACCAAAGCTGAACTGCTTCTTTAGCTTCTTCTACAGAAAGAAATCTCGCTCCTAAAGAGAGCACATTAGAATCATTGTGTTCACGCGTCAATTTAATAACATCAGGATTATCAGCATAATAAACCACTGCTCTCACATTTTTAAAACGATTAGCTACAATGGCTTCTCCTTGTCCAGAACCACCGAGAATAATAGCTTTTATATTTTCATTTTTTGAAACCTCTTCCGCAACTGGAAGAACAAAATCTGGATAATCATCATCTGAAACATATTGAAAAGGTCCCTTATCCTCAACCTCATGGCCCAATTCAGTTAAAGATAAAATAAGTTCTTTTTTTAATTCAAACCCAGCATGGTCAGAAGCAATAAGTATTTTCATAATTTACCCTGTTAAATAAAATTTGTTGCAACAAATTTTAATTTCAAATTTATTTTTTTCCACAATTTTATACAGCTACACAAAATAAATTTAAAGATTAATTAATAATTAAATTATACTAAATTTGAAAACATTTAACAGGGATAATCCCTTGTAGCCAAAATATGTTTAATGAGGGTTTTAGCATAACCCATTTCGTTATCATACCATATTAAAACTTTTACCAAATCTCCGCCAATAACTTTAGTTAAAGATAAATCCGCGATAGAAGCATAGGGGTTTCCAATGGTATCTGAAGAAACAATTGAATCTTCGGTTGTGGTAAAAATATCTTGCCATCTTTTTTCTTGACTGGCTTGTTTTAAAATTGAATTGATTTCTTCACAACTAGTTTCTCTTTTTGCAACAAAAGTTAAATCAACCAAAGAACCCAACACTGTTGGAACTCTTAAAGCTAATCCATCAAACTTCCCTGCCAACCTTTTAATAACTAAAGTTGTAGCCACCGCCGCTCCTGTGCTGGTGGGAATAATGTTTTGCGCTCCCGCTCGTCCTCGACGATAATCTTTTTTGTTGGGTGAGTCAACTAATTTTTGGGTAGAAGTATAGGAATGGATAGTATTTAAAATAGCCTTATTAACACCGATAGTTCTATCAAGAATTTGTAAAACAGGGCTAACCGCATTGGTCGTACAAGAACCATTCGCACTAATTTGACAGTTTTTTAATTCATCATCGTTAATTCCCATCAAAATAGTTTTTCCCAATACATTATAATCAGGCATCTCGGGAGATCGGACCTCCCCAGATTTGGAGAGGTCTGACCTCCCCAGATTTTCTTGTGAATTTTCTTTAACTGGCGCTGTTAAAATTACTCTTTTTGCTCCAGCTTCAAGATGCGCATTAGCTTTTTGGTAAGTATTAAAAACCCCCGTAGCTTCTACAACAACATCAATGGTTAAATCTTTCCACGGCAAATATTGAGGGTCTGGTTCACTAAGAAATTGAACTTCTTGAATAGCTTTTTCACAGTCTAAAGAACATTTTGCATAAGAAGTATCATATTTCAAAAGATATTTGAGATTATCTTCATCAGCCAAATCATTGATAGCCACAACTTGAAGGTCAGAATTTGCAAAAACTAATCTAAAAAAAACACGTCCAATCCGCCCAAATCCATTTATTGCTATTCTAATTTTTTTTAAATTTTCCATTTACCCTGTTAAATATGATTTGATTCTTTTTCTAATAAATGTTTTTCCATGATAAGTTTTAAATATTTTTTGATAAATTGTTTTGTTTATTTAACAGGGTTAATTCACTTAGGGCGGTGTGTTTTGAAAAAATCAAAAGTATTTGAAATAGTCGCTGTCAAAACAGACAATGAATCACTGATTTTATCAGCAAGCTTACTTGGTAAAGCATTAATTTCTTCCACAGCAAAACTGAAAAAACTTTTTTCTTGAGATTTAAAATATTCTTCTTCAATCAAATCTGAATTTTTATTAAAATCACTAATGTTAGCAAGGACCCCTTCAGGAGCTTGATAAATGATTTTTTCTAAACCAACTTTTTCAAAGACCTTTTTAGGAGCATTTTTCAAAACTTCTATTCCTGACTGGAAACCTTCTGTAATAGGTCTAAAGAATTTTCCAATCGTCTCAAACATATCACCTGCTTCATTACCCGCAGTTGAAATACTTGCTTGTAAACCCGATTCCACTTTCTTTGTTCCTCCCTGCAAAGCTGACTTCACATTTCCTATTAATTCCCAGAAATTAACTTTTTTAATCAAAGCAGAAACTTCTTCGGCCACTGTTTCTATTCCAGCAGAAACTTGTTCCAGAGTATCTGTGGTTACTTCCGAAACTGTTTCTGCCACAACTGTTGTCACCTCACTGACTGCCTCAACGGTTTCCTTAATTTTCTTACCCGCTTGTTTCCCCCCTTCCACCACATTCTCCACAACCACGTTGGCTGTTTCCACCATAACTTCAGTAGAACTAAGAGAATTATTAATCAATTCTACAGGAGGAGTTTTTGCCACCATTGTTTCTGTGGTGGTAGCGATGTCTGTTATTTCTTCTTCTACCACTGGAGAAATTACTGGTGTTTCTTCAGGAACAATAACTTCTTCCACAATTGGTTCAATTACCGGTTCAGGTTCTACCACTACTTCTGGAACAATCATTGGCACTTCTTCTTCTACAACAGGTTCTACCTCAGGCACAACATCATAAGCATAAACAATGACTTCCCGAGTGGCCGTAGCAACATTGCCAGCTTCATCTGTAGCAGTATAAGTGACAAAGTAAGAACCTTCTTCTTCGGTATTAACCATTTCTCCTCCTATCACTACCCCTAAATTATTACTAAGGTTATCAGTAACTTGAGCGCCTAAATCTGAATAGCTACTACCTTGCTGAATTAAGGCTGGGTTATTACCTTGGATAATTATAAGAGGGGCTTCATTATCTACTACACCTGTGGTGGTAGTCTTGGTGGTGGAAATTTCGGAAGTGGTTGTTTGAGGGTGGGTTTTTTGAGAAGTATAATTATCAAATTGTTCATTTTCTACATTTAAAACTTTACCTATCAAAGCATTGTAGTCCGAAGCTTTCGTTGGAGATTGAGTTTTCACAATTTCTTCGGTTTCGTTTGTTTTGGCTTTTTGAATTGTCTGAACTTCTTTCAAAAAGACAATTTCATTATCAACCACTTCTCCTAATTGTCTGGAAAGATAATCTCCCAAATCTTGATTCCCCAAGAAAATTTTAGTAACGGAAATTTGTTTTTCTTTGACAACTTCTTGCCAAACATTATTTCTAATAGCAAAAGAATTAAACTGATAGGAACTGTAAAAACTATTGTTGTCTTCAGTTATTTTTGTGATTTTCAAATTAGGTTTGAACTTATCAAAATCCACATTAAGTAAAACTGAGACATCAACTTCTTTTGATTTTTTAGTTGACTTAATTGGATTAATTGAACGGATCAATTCAGTTTCTTGAATTAGTGCAGGAGTGTTTTCTTCAGAAGAAATAGTTTTTTCTTTTTCTTCAGTGGTAGGACGAGTAAAAACAGCTGTAGGAAGATTAGTTCGCTCAAAATATTCTGTCTCAACAGGGATGTCGGAGGAGGCGACGGCTTCGCCGTCGCCTCCTCCTCCTACCGCATTCACTTCTTCAGTCAAAGCTGGTAAAGTATCAGAGATATTAGCTGTCTGAGTATTCAGAACACTGCTCCCTCCCACTCCCAAAACTCCCACAGCTAAACCAATAACGGTTGTCACACTATTCTGAATAAATTCAATTATACTATTAAGCATGAATGACCAATTAAAACTACTTCAACTTAAATTAAACATAGATTACAAACTTAATTATATATTATTTTTGTCAAAAAAATAACAAATCTCGTGGATAACTCAAAAAAGAAAAAAGAACCAAAAAGGAGAAGCGATTTCCCTTTCCCAATTTATGGCTATGCGATAGCCACAAAATTTGTGGCTATCGCATAGCCACAAATCTCTCGCTTTTTTCTAAAAAACTGAAACTACACCACAGATATCTAAAAGCCCCAAATTTTCAGACAAAAACAGATACTTTTTACTAAAAATCTCTCGCATTTTTGAGAGAAAATGTCGGCAAACTCTTCTAATCACCCCAAATCAGTCCTACTTCTTGGTGGTTTCCACAAAATATGGCTCTAATACTAGTGCGGAGAAAATTCAAAAAATTATATGGTTAAAACAAAGGGTAGAATGAAAATATCTCTCGCATTTTTGATAAGATATCTCTCGTATTTTTTCAAAAGAGGAGGTCTCCTCAAAATGCGAGAGATAAAGCAAACTAAGAAAACCGCTAAGTTTAGAGAAAACCAAGAATGATTTTTCTAAACTTAGCGGTTTTCTAACTCGGTTATCCTTTTTTCTAATTCTTCATTTTTTATTTTCATCTCTTCATTTCTCTTAATCAAATCCTTAATCACTTCATTTTGAGCTGAGACAGTCGCAGACAAATCCCTGCCCTCACCTGATTTAATAAAGTCTGTTAATAAAGAGTGGTCTAATTGCTGTTCCTGGTTATGTTCATCATATTGTCCTTCGGGCAATCTTTGCATAGAGAGAACAGAGGCATAAGCTGTCTGGAGGTCTTTAGGATAAGGAGTTCTGTCAGAAAAAGAGAGGGCTGAGACATTGGCTGTGAAGTAAGCATTTCCGACAACGTATAGAGGGCTGGTAGGATTCGTCGTCCCGATGCCGACGTTGCCG
>CAYWKC010000003.1:34629-37427 GCA_964459145.1 uncultured Candidatus Saccharibacteria bacterium | reverse complement strand
TTAATCAAAGAGTGTCTGTTTGGGATGGAACAACCCAAGTCGGTTATGCTTCCTTCGGCAGTGATAACTATGCTACTTCTACCATAGATAAGACAGTTATTATTCCAAAGGATGGCAGTAAGGTTTTGACTATTAAAGGTGACTTGTCTAAGATTAAAACTACGACTGAAATTGGAACACAAGGTGCTTTGTTGAAAGTTAATTATGACGATACCGACCCAACAGGAACTCAAGGAGTAGGTGTCCAATCTGGACAAACCATTACCCGAACCTCAAGTGCTGATACAACTGTTGATGGAGTGCGTGTTTTCCGAGCTTACCCTGTTTTCGCTAAGATAAACTTGACCAGCTCTGAAAGAACTTTGACTTCAGGTGCGACTGTTCCTATCTACAAATTCAGTGTTACTGCTGTAGATGCAGATGGAACCAGTGATGGTATTGGTATTCATCAATTTGTCTTGAATACTGCTACTTCTTCAGACAACCTAGTTTCAGGTTCTACTTCTTTGACCCATCTTAAAATGTATGCTTACTCTGATTCTGCTTTCTCAACAACGATTGATACCTCTGCAGTTGGAGCAGCTTACACCAACGGTCAAATTGTAGCTGAAATTGTAGAAATTCCAGAAACTGCTGGTTCAGATACTGAACTTCAATTAAGTTCACCTATCCGTATTCCAGCTGGTTCTACTTACTACTTCAAAGTAACTGGAATTGCTGCTGTTGTGGCTGGTTCAGGAACTATGGCTAACAATTATGTCAAGACCTTCATTACAGGTGATTCAGCTTACCCAACCTTGTATGGTTCAATGTTAATGGGTTCAACGACCGATATTGATGCAGAAAGTGATGATGACTTGATTTGGTCACCATTTGCTTCCTCAACTATCGGTGTAAATGCTCTTGACTGGACTAACGGTTACAAGGTTGTTGGACTTCCAGCCAGTGGTATGGACTCAGAAGTTATTAGTCAATAATAACCAGCTTGTGATTCGTTTATAGCTTCTAGCTATTTGCGAAAGGTTACAAAAAACCACCTCATTTATGAGGTGGTTTTTTGTTGTGTTTTTTTATTACTTAGTAACCCGGTTACTAAGTGAATGTGGATAAGCTCAAAATACCCAACGTTTTCAACTTAGAGGTTGAACCTCTAAGTTGAAATTTGGCTTGGTTTTTTGTATGAATTTGCTTTTATGTATTATTTTCAGTAAAATAGTTTTTATTATGAATAAAAAAAATGTCATTTCCTTGGTTGTTTTGGCTCTTCTCTTAACGGCTCTTTGGTTTTATATTTATCAAGATTTATCTAGTTCTAGCCAAGAAAATCAAGAAGAAATGGCTACTACAACTTCTTCTTTAGAAGACAATATTTCTATTAGTTTTGAGGGAGACGAAAATGCGGTAATAAAAACAGTAGATGATAATGGGGTAGGCTTTCAAGAGGAACAAAAAAAACCAGAAATAATCAAACCAATTCCAGATTTAAACAGAGAAGTAGTATTTTTAGAGGAAGAAGGTCTTTTTTCTGAACAAGAAAAACAAACAATGATTGATGAGATAAATGGAATAGTTCAAGAGCTAAAAAATGACCCAACTTCTTTTAGCAATTGGCTCTATTTAGGGCTAAACAGGAAGATTATCGGTGATTATGAAGGAGCCAGAGATGCTTGGGAGTATGCAAGGTTGGTTAATACAGATAATTTTGTTGTGAGGGGGAATTTGGGCGATTTATATGCATATTATCTACAAGACAATGAAAAAGCAGAGTTAAACTATGTAGAAGCTTTAAGATTAGGACCTAACCAAATTTACCTTTATTATAAAGTAGCTCAATTTTACATAGATTTTCTTAATGATGTTCAAAGAGCTAAGGGAATTGTTCAAATAGGTCTTAACTTTAACCCCAAAGATCCTGAGCTCCAATCTCTCCTTAATTCTCTATAAACTTAGTAACTGGGTTACTAAGTCAAGTTGGGGTGAATATATAGGGGAAACTGATGAGAATTTTTGTAATAAGGAAATAGTTTTGGATAGATTTAATTCCAGTGTGGAGTATAAAAAATTCGCAGAGGAGACACTGAAAGGGATCGTCGAGAAAAAAGAAGAAATGAGAGAATATTTGTTAGAATAATTAAAGTTATCCCCAGTTTACTTAGTAACCCGGTTACTAAGTGAATGTGGGATGGTGTATAATGCAAAAAGTGTTTAAAGTGTTTAATAAAGTTTCGTTAAAATTCGTCTTTGGTTTTTTGGGAATAATCATTATAGCTATGATTGTGTTAGTGATAATCTGTTATTTTGATGGAAAAACAGATGATGAATCTTTGCCAGAAATGAATCTGGCTGACAAAGTAGCTCTCAACTAAGCTACAAAACTAAAATAAATAATGAAAAAAATAAATTTTAAAAAAGGTAAAAAGTATTTTATCGGTGGTTTGGTGTTGGTATTATTGCTGGTATTGATAGTGGTAATGGTAAAAAACAAGAGGATTGAGATTAACTTTGATGAAAATGGTAGTGCTATTGCTCCAGAAAAAATGTGGTATGAAAGTCAAAAGCAATATATGGAAAAGATAGTCACTTGGCAAGACAAATTATTAGAAATGCAAGCATCAGATGATTTCGGGGGAGCAACTCCAGAGGAAACTATGGACGCTTTTATAGAAGCGTTAAAAAAAGGAGACACAGAATTGGCTAGTCGTTATTTTGTTTTTAACAAACAGGCACAGATGGCGGAAGAATTAGCAATTGGAAAGAAAAATGGTGTTCTTGATTTGTTGATAGATGATTTAGGAAAA
>CAYWKC010000003.1:21759-34529 GCA_964459145.1 uncultured Candidatus Saccharibacteria bacterium | reverse complement strand
AGAAACACAAGTGTGGAAAATAGAAAGTTTATAAAATTAATATTGTTATTGATGGGGATGCTGAGCATCCCCTTTTTTAGTATTCAGGCCTATGATGCTGAGACCACTCACCCTGCCTTAACCCAAGAAATAATTAAATTATTTGAAGTTCAATTTCCGCAGTATCAATTTACCGCAGAAGAACAGGTAATTTTAGAAAGAGGAAGCCAAGAGGAAGACACCCCTAATTTACGTTGCTTAGCTCATTTCTACGATCCGATTTATGAACAAGGTTTATACGGAAATATCTCAGCGAAACAATGGGCGCAAGCCACGCAGGTCCAAGCGATTTTGGATTTAAAATACACAGCTTTATTAGGGAATGTTTCTCAAAAATTATTTACTTCTCAGACAGATTTTTCTTTTGATAGAGCTGTTTACGAATATGTATATGGTGATAAGTTAAGAGGGTTAGAAAGTTTGGGACATATTTTGCATTTAATTGAAGATATGGCGGTACCTCCTCACACTCGGGATGATGGGCATCCTTTAGGATCGCCCTATGAAGAATATGCCAAACAGTGGACTAAAGAAAGTATCGCTGTCGCAAATGAATTACTTTTCGAGGGGAAAACAGCTTATCTTTATCCTAATTTAGATGATTATTTTTACAATTTGGCTTTGTTCACTAACCAGAATTTTTTTAGTGAAGATACGATTTTGTCTGAAAAGTATTCGAAACCGATTATTAAGCGCGAGGAAACTGAAAATATAAATGAGGATTTTTTTACTTTTGGTTATTTTGATAATAATCTTGGCAAATTGGTTGAGATAGATAGAAGCAGAAACAAAATAACTGGTAAAATAGACACTTTTTATCTTATTGAAGATGAAAATCATCTAATTTTCACTGACTACTGGAACAGTCTTTCAAAGCAAGCAGTGTTATCTGGCGCAGGAGTAATTAAATTATTTTTTGATGCGGTAGAAGGAGAACGCCGAACTCTAACTTTATACAAGAAAAATAAAAGTATCATCAAAACCGCTACTACGGGAATTATTGAGACAGGCAAAAAAACTCTAACTTTATTTTCAGATTTAATTTCAGATGTTCAACAAAGTGTGACAGGAATTGACCCTCAAGATTTACTTGCTAGTGTGGAAGATTTCTCCAACCCAATTCAAGAAAATAATTTGAAAACCGAAAAAAATGTTGAAAAACAACCCAATTCACCCCAAACAGCCCTAATTATAATAGAAACAAAACCAGAAGATCCTAATAGCCCTGAATTACAAAGATTAGCTCTTATTTTGAAAGAGGCAGAAAAAATGGTAATTCGTTTAGAAAAAAATATTTCTGATTTAGAAAAACAAAATGTTGGAGGAACGAGGGAAGATTTAGTAATAGATAATTTAAAAACAACTACAGAAATAAAAGAAGCTTCGGCTGTTGTTAAGCAAGGGGGCGGAGGGGGTGGAGGAGGCGGAGCCCCCTCCGCCTCCCCATCTTCACCTCTGGCCTCCCCAATTTCTCAACAAACAAGTTCTCCTAATACAACCACCAACAATTCCGCAACCACGACTGCCATTAGCCCTCCCCAAATAATTTCCCCAGAAAATTTTTCTCAATTAGCTACCACGACAATTACTTTTTCTGGCACAGCTTCTGCTACTCAAATAATTTTTACAGATTTTTCCAATGTTACCACCACGGTTGGTCAGAATAATAATTGGGAATTAGTTCTCCCAGATTTTTCTCAAGGGACGACAACCATCGCGTTTTTTGTCAGTAATAGCCAAGCAACTTCTACCCCAACTGAAATTGAAATTTTTGTTGATTCTATTGCCAGTGCAACTCCCACTCCAGTTGTTCTTGGCACGCCTACTTTGAGTATTCCTCAATGCAACAACTCAATTTCGACAACGGCTTGTTTGGTAGCTACCACCATTTTAGATATTACTTGGGCCACAACAACCCCTTGCGCTGATTTTGCTTATTTTAGTTTTAATAATGACGGAGTTATTTCAACTACTCTTGCCACCACCACTCAAATTACAAATTTAACTGATAATTCAACCCATAATTTTTCAGTAGCGGTGGTAGATAACAATGGAAATACTTCAATTGTCACTGCTCAAACTGTTATTATTAAAATGTTACCTGTTGTTATCAATGAGATTGCTTGGGCAGGAACAGATGCCTCTGCTACTGACGAATGGATTGAATTATACAATTTGTCAGACGAGGATATTGATTTAAGCGATTGGTTTTTATATTCGCAAGATGGTTCCCCTAATATTTCTTTTACCAACGCGACCAATAAAATAATTTCAGCTAAAAGTTATTATCTAATTGAAAGAACAGATGATGAAACCATTGATGACATTGATGCCGATTTGGTTACTGTCTTTAGTGGTCAAGGTAGTTCTGGTCTGAGCAACAATGGTGAACATTTAATTTTGGCTTTCAAAAAATCTGATCAAGCAACCACTACTGTTGACGAAGTTCCTTTTTCACAGAGTGAAGGTGGCTGGCCAGATAAAACAAATGCTTGCTCTTATGGAAGTTGTCGAACCTTGGAAAAATATACTTTGGATTTACCAGGGACAGAAGCTGATAACTGGGCATCGTCTGTAAAATATTCAGCTTCGTATGATTTATTGAATGGAGTAGACACTGAAGGGGTTATTATTAAAGGTACGCCTCGAGCTAAAAACAGTCTTAGTTACAAAATCTCCAAAGGAGATATCCTTACTCAAAATAAAATTTTAACGAAAATTAACTCGCCCTATTTTGTGGGGAGCGATGGTTTGACAATTAATGCCGGTGTTATTTTAACAATAGAACCAGGGGTGATAATCAAAACTATTAAACGGGGAGGAGACGCTATGTTGACAGTTAATGGTTCTATTCAAGCAGAGGGAGAGGAAGATGATAGAATAATTTTCACTATTTTTTCTGATGATATCGGAGGTGATACTAACGGCGATGGAAATTGTATCTCTGGAACGGCAACTAGCACTTGCCCAGGAGAAGTTAATAATTATTGGTCGCAAATAATTTTTAATTCAATTGAGGTATCCAATTTTGATAATACTATTTTTAGGTTTGGGGGGAATAGGATTGGAACAATTTATCCAGCTACCATGGTCAGTGTTGATAATACTAATGTTAATTTTAAGGGCTCTTCTTTTGAGAACTCTTTTTCCTCAGGGTTACATTTGACTTCAGCTGTTTCAATAATTGAAAATTGTAATTTCAAAAATAATCGAAGAGTGGAAGACTATAATGACAAAACTTATTATGGGTTGTATGCCATCAACGGTGAAATTTCAATTAAAGATTCTGTGTTTGACAACAACCAAATTGGGTTAGGGTTATTTGATACTAAAGGAGCCATCGTTGTCTCTAATTTTTTTAAAAATCAAAATAATTCAGTTGTTACTTACAACGATTTTCCTTTAATAATGAATGGATCTTCGGGTTCCACTTTGGATAATAATTCGGGCGAGAATAATTACAAAAATGCTATTTCATTGCGTGGCTATATTGCTAAAGATGATTCAAACACTACTCTTACTAAAAATCCCCTGCCTTATTTAATAGAAAATTATATTGGTACCACAGCGAGTTCTACTTTAATAGTTAGTCCGGGTGTTGTTTTTAAGTTTAATGATAGTTATTCTAACTGCGGGAAGTTAAGTGTTAGTGGAAAGTTAATTGTTAGTGGAGGCAACAATCCTAGCGAAAGAGTTTTATTTACTTCGGCTTATGATGATAGTGATGGAACAGATATGTATAACAATGGAGCCAGTGAGGGGGTTATCACAGGTGATCAGGGAGTAAGTTTGATCTCGGCGACAGCTGAAATAAAAAATGCAGAGTTTCGTTATCTTAAGAAAGCCCTGTCTTTTTCTCAATGTAATCCAGTAAATATCAATTTAGAAAATGTGAAATTTGAAAACAATACTTGGTCAATTTATGCTGACAATCAAAATGCTCAAGTGACTTTAGCCGATAAACTTGTTTTTGCTACGACCACTCCGATGTCTATGAATTCAGCCGTTAAAACAGCTCTCCAAACTGCCAAAGAGGGAGGGTCTGACATTCTGTGGTAATTACGTTGACAATTTTTGTGCCCTGAATATACTAAAACTAAATTCGTCGAAAATTATCAAGGGTTAAAGTAATAAATTTATGGAGATATTTAAAGACGGCAAGTATATTATAGGTTTTTTGGTGGGAGTTATTTGTTCTTTTATTATAATGGGAGGGATTGAAAATTATAAGAACCCGGATAATGGAGATATCTCTGGCACAGGAATTGTTGGTGAGGAACAAACACTGGGAGATAAAGATGGAAATATTACCACTAATATTACTAACGGACAAAAGGTGACTAAACCCGAAGACCCACATAGTCCAGAATTACAAAGGTTGGCTCTTATTTTAAGAGAAACAGAAAGAATGGTAGAAAGATTAAAGCAAGAAATGGCTTCTCTAGGAGAGGGACAACAAACAGCTGGTTTGCTTAGCCAAAACTAAGGATTTTCTATTTAACAAAAAATTATTGCATATTTGCAGTGAATATGTTTTAATGGTGAGTATAGAGATCAGAGAAAATAGGCGGGCAAGTCATTTTGAAAAAAATCTCTAGATAAAATTTAGGTATTTAGAGTGAAAAGAAAATTTAGAGAAAATCTTTATAGATATAAGGGTTTTTGATAGATTTTATTTGGAACCTAAATATTCTAATTTTAGCAGATATTTTTTCAAAATGACTTGCCTTTAAGTCCTATTGAGGTCGAAACATTAAACAAATGAGTGTTTTTCTCTGAATCTTATTAGAAATAATAAGGTTTTTTGTTTTAACAATAAATTATTATGGCAATTACAAGAGAAAAGAAAGAGGAAATTTGCAAGAAGATAGAAAAAATTGTAGGTGATTTTTCTACAGTAGTTTTTGTAAATTTTCATGGATTAAATGTCGTAGAGGCCACAGAGTTGAAGAATTCCTTAAGAGAAGAGGGTTCTCTTTATACTGTGATTAAAAAAACTTTAGCTAAAAAAACGCTTCAAACTTCGTCAGTCAAAGGTGAACTGCCTGTTTTGGAAGGAGAATTGGCTTTAGCTTATAGTCAAGACCAAATTGCACCAGCTCGTGGAATTTATGAATTTCAAAAAAAGCACAAAAATAGTGTTTCCATTTTAGGCGGTATTTTTGAAGGGGCTTATGTTGATAAAGACAAGATGATTTCAATTGCACAGATTCCGTCTCTTCAGACATTGAGGGCACAGTTTGTCAATATCATAAATTCACCTATTCAAGGTTTAGTGATTGCTTTGAACGGGATAGCCGAGAAGCCAAGAGCTTAAATTATCAGTAGTCGGAGTACGGGGAAATCAGTAGTCGGAGTACTGAAAATAAATTATTATTAGATTAAGATGTTAAAAATATGAGTGAAGATACAAAAAAAGAAAAAGAAGTCGTGGAAGAGGTCGTTGCTCCTGAAGTGGAAGTAAAGAAGGAACAAGTTGAAGAAATCAAGGAAGGCAAGAAAGAAGTAGAGGTAGAAATTCCCAAAAAATTTAAAACAATTGTTGACGACATTGAAGCGATGTCCGTCTTAGATTTAAATGAATTGGTTAAATTGTTAGAAAAGAAATTCGGTGTGTCGGCTGTAGCCGTGGCTGTTGCTGGGGGGGCAACCAATGGGGGAGATGAAATTGAAGCCAAAAATTCTTTTGATGTTGAATTAACTTCAGCTGGTGACCAGAAGATAGCTGTTATTAAAATAGTCAAAGCCTCATTAGGATTAGGTTTGAAAGAAGCCAAAGAATTAGTTGATTCTGCTCCAGTGGCTCTTAAAAAAGAAATGAAGAAAGATGAAGCAGAAGCTCTTAAAGCTGAAATTGAAGGAGTGGGCGGAATCGTTGAATTAAAATAAATATTCGATAAGATAAAAAAGGATAAAAACAGGGTTAATTGAGATTAATTCTGTTTTTTAGTAGGACAATATGAAGATTGTGGACAGTAAAAAAAATGATATAATATTTTTGTATATGAAGCGAGCAGATAATTCTATCGCTTGGATTATATAAAAACATAATTATGGAAACGTTAACTAAATTATTTGGAAGTGCAGCGAGAGTAAAAATAATGAAGTTGTTTTTGTCTAATTCTGAACAAGTGTTTGATAATTCGGATGTCTCTGATCGTGCCAAAATAGTCCCAGCGGTTTCGCGGAAAGAATTAAATCTTTTAGATAAAATAAAATTAATTAAGAAAAAAAGTTTTTTGAAAGAAAAACATAAAAAAGGTAGTAAAGATAAAATAATAAGGAAAAAGACAGAGGGTTGGATTTTAAACAAAGAATTTATTTTTTTATCACCTTTGCAGAATTTGTTGGTGGAAAGTGGAGTTTTAAGAGCTAATGAAATAGTTGATAAGCTAAAAAATGTTGGAAATCTAAAATTGTTGATTGTTGCAGGTGTTTTTATTCAAGATATGAATAGCCGAGCAGATCTCTTGATTGTGGGTGACAACCTAAGTGAAGCTGTTTTGGAAAGGGCTATCCGAGTTTTGGAATCAGAAATGGGGAAAGAATTAAGATATGTTGTCTTTGAAACGGCAGATTTTAAGTACCGTTTAGGCATTTATGACAAGCTTTTAAGGGATATTTTGGATTATTCTCACAAAAAACTTATAAATAAGATTGGTATTTAAGAACTTGATTTATCCACAGTTTTCTCCTTTTTTTTCCGTCTAAATGTTATTATATAATATGTAAATGAATAAAAGGTCGTTTAACTACAATAATTAATTTTGTTCTAATTGTTGTCGTAGTGTTTATTAGCATTTATTAATAATTTTTAATTTTTAATTATAAAATATATGATATTAGAAACTTGGAGTGAAGTTTTGTCACAATCTTTCCAAAGTCTTTGGATGGGGGTGATAAGTTTTATACCCAATTTGATTGTGGCTATAATAATTTTTATTATCGGTTGGATAATTAGTGCGTTATTGGGAAGATTAATTGCACAAATAATTCAGTCTCTTAGTGTAGATAAAGTTTTAAGAAGAACCGGAGTAGAAAAAACTTTAAATAAAGCTGGTTTCCAACTGAACTCAGGTAAGTTTATTGGGGCCTTGGTTAAATGGTTTGTGATAGTTGTTTTCTTGGTCGCATCTTTTGATGTCTTAGGGCTTGTTCAGGTTAATCAATTTTTGCAACAAGTAGTTTTGCTGTATCTTCCAAGAGTGATTGCTTCAGTGCTTATTCTTTTGGTCGCTGCTGTTATTGCTGAGGCAGTGGAAAGTTTAGTAAAGGGTTCAGCGAAAATGGCTGATGTTAAGGTTTCCAAATTTTTGGGAGTAATCGCGCGTTGGGCTATTTGGGTCTTTGCTATTTTGATGGCACTTTACCAAATGGGAGTAGCTGCTACTTTTATCCAAACAATTTTCACTGGTTTAGTGGTAGCTCTGTCGTTAGCAATTGGTTTAGCTTTTGGTTTGGGAGGAAAAGATGCTGCGGGTGATGCTATTGAAAAATTCAAAAGAAATATTGGTAAATAAATCAAACTGGATTTGTTAAGAAAAAGAAAAGTGCCTAAATCTCAAAAGAGGTTTAGGCACTTTTTAGGAGAACTTATCCTCGTAAAGAGCAAAAGTGTTCCAGAAGAAATTGGGCTTCCTCGGGGGCACCGTGTCTCTCAAGGTAGAGGCAACGAGCAAGGACATCTCGCTCGTTGTTGAAATTGAGTTGTTTGGTAGGGGGGACTAAAAGGCCGTCTCCCCATGTGAAGACAAAAAAACCTTTATCTGTCTCCACCAAATGGACCCCTGATTGTTCTTGTTCTTTTAGTTCTTTTATCATACTTCCCTCCTTCTTTTTTTGAGAACCTCTATTTTTTCCCCCTCCTTATATGTTAACACAAAGGCAATGGGTTGTCAAGCTCAAGGGGTAATGTAGATATTTCTCTATATTTTACCTATTTTTATTATTTCATTGACTTTCTTGGTTATTTTGTTAAGATGTAGTTGTTGAATCGGACTCCGATAAGGAGTTAGTTTTTTTGAATTATATGAAGCGAGCATATAATTCCATCGTTCGGATTATATAAAAATAAAGATATTATCATAATTTATTTTTATAAACCCTCACTTGAAATTATGACAAGGTCACTTAAAAAAGGTCCTTATGTGGACGAAAAACTTTTGAAGAAAATCGTAGGGAAAAAACCAAGTGAAGTTGGGGTAATTAAGACATGGGCAAGAGCCAGTCAAATATCACCAGAGATGGTAGGTTGGACTTTAGGAGTTCATAATGGAAAAGAACATAAGGAAGTTTTTATTTCTGAAGATATGGTAGGTCATCGTTTAGGCGAGTTTTCTCTTTCTAAAAAGTTTATAAAACATGGTGGTCGGATGCAAAAAGAGTTAGACCAAAAGAAAAAAGAGGTAGAAATAGCATCAGCCAAAGCAGCTAAAGCCGCGGTATAAATAAAAAAGTAGTAGGTCTTTAGGAGAAAAATTTGCAAAGCAAATTTTTCTCCTAAAGACCTAACAACTAACGCCTAAACAACTAAATCATGACAACAGTTAAAGCAAAATTAAGTAATTATAAACAGTCACCCAGAAAAGTTCGGTTGGTGGCAGATTTAATTCGTGGGAAAAAAGTTGAAAAAGTTTTGCAGGAACTTAATTTTGTAAATAAGGAAGCTACCAAAGCTATCAAAAAACTTTTGAAATCAGCAATTGCTAATGCTAAACATAATGAAGGAATAGCGGAAAAAGATTTGTTTCTAAAAGAAGTTAGAGTTGATAGTGGCCCCACCATGAGAAGATTTAGAGCTGGAGCAAGAGGACAGGCCTATCCTTTGAAAAGAAGGTCAAGTCATATTTCAATTGTTTTAGAAGATGAACAAAAAAAGGTCGTAAAGAAAACTGAAAAAAATATTATAAGTAGTAAAGAAGAATTGCAAAGCAATTCTTCTCCTAAGACACTAACATCTAAGGTCTAAATAACTAATTATTATGACACATGTAGTTCATCCATACGCACATAGGTTAGGAATATTAAGAGATTGGAAATCTCGCTGGTTTGGTTCGCGTGAACAGTATAAGCAGTATTTAAAAAGTGATGTTTTGATAAGAGAATTTTTAGAAAAAAAATTAAGGAAATTTTATATTAGTTCTATCGAAATGGAAAGAAGCGAAAAACTTTTAAAAATTATAATAAAAACATCTCGAGCGGGAATGATTATTGGAAGAAGTGGTGAGGGAGCACAGAAGTTAAGAGATGATATTTTGTTTTTTATGAACAAACACAATTTACCTAAACCAAAAGAGTTGAAAGTTGACATAGAAGAAATTAGATATCCAGAGACAGATGCCGCCATTGTTGGGATGATGATAGCCGAAGGTTTGGAAAAAAGATTGCCTTTTAGAAGAGTTTTGAAAATGACTATTGATAAAGTGGCAGCTAACAGGGATGTTAAGGGAGTCAAGATTGGTTTATCGGGACGTTTGGGAGGAGCCGAGATGGCCAGAAGAGAACAGTTAAAAAAGGGGATGATTCCTCTTCAAACTTTAAGAGCAGATGTTGATTTTGCTAGAGAAAAAGCCTATCTTCCTTATGGAATTGTTGGAATTAAAGTTTGGATTTATAAAGGGGATGTGTTTAAAAAACCAATTTAAAGTCAAAAGTTTATAAAGTCAAAAGTGAAAAATTTGCTTTGCAAATTTTTCCAAAAAAACTTTCAGCTTTCGACTTTATAAACTTTTGACTAAATTATATTATGTTATTTCCCAAAAAAGCAAAACATAGAAAATGGCAGACAGGCAGAGAAAACCAAAACAAAATTGGGGTGGCTGTTCGTGGTAATAATGTTAGCTTTGGGTCTTTTGGCTTGAAAGCTTTGGCTGGAGCTAGATTAAAATCTAATCAAATTGAAGCAGCCAGAAGGGCTTCTAAAAGGTATATTGGGAAAACTGGTAAAATTTGGGTAAGAATTTTTCCAGACAGACCCTTTACCTCTAAACCGGCTGAAGTAAAAATGGGGAAAGGGAAAGGAGCGCCTCAAGGATATTGTGTGCCTGTTAAACCAGGGAGAGTTTTATTTGAAGTAGATGGAGTTAGTGAGAAAATCGCGAAAGAAGCTATGAGAAAAGCGGGGACGAAATTGTCAGTAAAAACAAAGGTGGTAGGAAGAACTAATATTTAAGATATGGATTATAAAAAAAACACAAAAGAAGATTTGAATAAAATGTTATTAGAAAAAAAATCTGATCTAAGGGATTTTCGTTTTGGTTTATCAGGAAGCAAAACAAAAAATGTAAAAAAGGGAAAAGAAATTAAAAAAGATATTGCGAGAGTTTTGACAGAATTAAACGCTCGCAAGTAATTACTATGAAAACAGAAAATAAAACAGAAAATAAAACAGGAGCTACTCTATCACAAGGAAAGAAAAAAATTTTAAGTGGGGTAATTGTTTCTGCAAAAATGCAAGACACAGTAGTAGTGTTAGTTAAAAGATATGTCAAACATCCTAAGTATGATAAATACAGAATTATCTCAAAGAGGTATAAAGCAGATAGCAAGAGAGGTGAATACCAAGTTGGTGACCAAGTTAAGATAGAAGAATGTAATCCGATTTCTAAAGACAAAAAGTTTAAGGTAATAAAATAGAAATTATATGATTCAACCACAAACTATAGTAAAAATAACAGATAACTCAGGCGGAAAAATTGGCCGTGTTTTTAAGGTGTTGGGTGGCTCAAAGAAGCGTTATGCTAGGATAGGTGATGTGGTTGTTTTATCTGTGCAAGTAGCAGAACCAAGAAAATTAGTTAAAAAGAAAGATATTTTAAGAGGAGTGGTGGTCAGACAGAAGAAACAATTTAGACGAAAAGATGGCTCCTATATTAGTTTTGATGATAATGCTGTTGTAATTATAGACAAAGAAAAGAAAGAGCCAAAGGCAGGAAGAATTTTTGGACCTATCCCCAGAGAGATTGCTGATTTAGGTTATCAAAAAATTATTTCTTTAGCGCCAGAGGTAATATAACATTTATATGTTTAGTTTTTGAGAAAATAAATATCTTGTTGTTAAAGATTTCCCCATATCTTGTTTTTGAAAACCCAGTTCCAAGCCCAAGCCATTTTCAAAAACAAGATATGAGGAAATCTGAACTTATATAAAATTATGAAAATAAAAAAAGGCGATACAGTAAAAATAATTTCTGGTAAAGATAAAAATAAAACGGGTAAAGTTTTAAGGGCTTTTCCTACTCAAGAGCAAGTTCTTGTTGAAGGTATAAATTTTAAGAAGAAACATCAGAAACCAAAAAAAGGAGGACAAAAAGGGCAAATTCTTAAAAAGGCCTATCCAGTTCACGTTTCAAATGTAGTTTTAATTGATCCTAAAACAAAAGAGGGGACAAAGGTTGGAAGGAAATTAATTAAAGGAAAATCTGTTAGGGTTAGCAAAAAAAGTGGCGCAATTATATAAAATAGTCGAAAGTTGAAAGCCCATAAAGGAAAAATTGAAAAGCGATTTTTCAAAAAAAAGACTTTTGACTTTTGATTTTATAGACTTTAAACTAATTATCATGAATATTAAGGAAAAACAGAAGAATTTTTTTAGTAAAGCCAAAAAGGACTTTGCTTACAAAAATATTATGCAGGCACCTCGGTTAGAAAAGGTGGTTTTGAATATTGGAGTAGGAAAAGTGTCTAAAGATAAAAAAAGAATGGATTTAATCGTTGACCGCCTAGCTAAAATTTCTGGGCAAAAGCCAGCTTCTCGTAAAGCCAAAAAATCTATTGCCGCTTTTAAACTTAGAGAAGGTGAAGTTGTTGGTCTCCAAACGACCTTAAGAGGTGAAAGGATGTTTGGTTTTTTAGATAAATTAATTAATGTGGCTTTACCAAGGACCAAAGATTTTAGGGGGTTGTCTTTAACGTCAATTGATAAAATGGGGAATTGCACTCTTGGAATTAAGGAACATATTATTTTCCCCGAAGCATCTGATGAAGAATTAAAAGATGTTTTTGGTTTGTCTATTACCATTGTAACTTCTTCTCAAAACAAAGAAGAAACAACTGCTTTTTTGAGACATCTAGGTTTTCCTTTTAAAAAAGAAGAAGATAAGAAAAAATAGAAAAAAGGGGGTAAAGAAAATGCCGGAATATCGGTTGGAGTGGCAGGAAGCGAAAATAATTCAAGGAGTGAAGATAGTAATTAATTGTGCAAGAGTAATTACTATCAACAAAAAGGAACCACAACCAGATGGAAAGGCCGAGGAGGAGGCTAGAAACATTTTCAAAGAATTACCGTGTTTTTCGGCGACTTTAAAGAAAATTGTGGTTCTTTTTCAATTTATCGGGTTTTTTACTTTAATTTATGATGAAATAATTTATTGTATAGTTGGAACACTCAGGGGTACCCAGCAAAATCCTTTAGTCCTCTTCCTTATTCAATTTTAACAAAAAAGGGTTATTTTAATTGTTTTTTCGTTGACATTAACGGTTCTTTTTGGTAGTATAAACCAGTATCCGCCGTGGTGCGGATTTATTAAAAAGAACGAAATATGGCGAAAAAATCAGTAATTGCTCGTGCAAATAAGAAACCAAAATTTTCTTCAAGAATAGTTAGAAGATGTTTTAGATGTGGGAGAAGAAGGAGCTATATGAGTGAATTTGATTTGTGCCGAATTTGTTTTAGAGAATTAGCTAATGAAGGCAAAATTCCTGGGATTAAAAAATCGTCTTGGTAAAAAATA
>CAYWKC010000003.1:8190-21659 GCA_964459145.1 uncultured Candidatus Saccharibacteria bacterium | reverse complement strand
AGAGATCCAATTTCAGAATTAATAATCGGTGTTAAAAATGCAGGAGAAGCGGGAAAGTTTTCGGTTAAATTACCTTATTCTGATTTGAAGATGTCTATTGCGGAAGTTTTAAAAAAAGAAGGTTATATTAAAAATGTTTCCAAGATAGGAAAAATTCCTAAAAGAGTTTTGGAGGTTGAATTAGCTTATCGGGGGAGAGATTTACCTAAAATAAAAGGTGTAGTTAGGGTTTCAAAGTTATCAAAAAGAATTTATCAAGGGGCAAAAAATATCAAACCAGTTAAAAATGGTTATGGATTATCTATTTTAACAACTTCAAATGGAATTATGACTGATAAAGAAGCTCGCAAAGCTAAAATAGGAGGGGAAGTCCTTTTTAAGATTTGGTAATATTTTGCCCACAGATTTGAATTCAGTAAACTGAATTCAAATCTGTGGTTGCAAAATATTATCCTGTTAAATCTTTTGTGGAGCAAAAGAGCGAAATCTTTGATTTTGTATTTAATAGGATAATATATGTAATCAGAGTAGGGCGGATTAGAAACCCATGTTAAATATTTTTTAATTTTTTAACGAAAAATTAAAAGATTCAAATTTCTTCCTAAACCAAAACAAGGTTTTGGTCGGACGAACAATTTGGAAAATTGTTTTAGTCGAAATTTGATTTAACAGGGTAATATTTTTCTAATTCGCTTTGCTCATAAGAAAAATATTATGAGTAGAATAGGAAAACAACAAATAGAAATACCAGACAAAACAGAAGTTATCATTTCTGGTGATGGAATTTTGGTAAAGGGGCCTTTGGGTGAATTAAAAAAGAAGTTTAAACCAGAGATAATAAAAATAGAAATTAAGGACAAAATAATTTCTTTATTCCCCTTGGAAGAAACGCCCTTTGCTCAAGCTCTTTGGGGGACAACAGCTTCCCATATTTTGAATATGATAAAAGGGGTTAATGCGGTTTATGAAAAGAAATTAATTGTAGAAGGGGTTGGTTTTAAATCAGAAGTAAAAGATGCTAAATTGGTTATGAGTTTAGGTTTTTCTCATCCAGTTGAGATAGACATTCCGAAAGAATTATCTGTTAAAGCAGAGAAAAATAATATTACTATTTCTGGTGTGGATAAAGAATTAGTGGGGCAATGGACAGCTATAGTTAGAGCTAAAAAGAAACCAGAACCATACAAAGGAAAAGGAATTAGATACTATGATGAGGTCGTCCGGAGGAAACAAGGTAAGAAGAGTGTGTAGTAAGAAGTTAAATGTTTATAAAGCTCATAAAGTTATAAAGTCGAAAAAATCGCAAAGCGATTTTTAAAAAAAAGACTTTTGACTTTCAACACTATAGACTTTAGACTAATATATTATGGACAAAAGTAAAATAAAAATTGAAAAAAGAGAAAGACGAAGGAAAAGAACACGTTCAAAAATAATAGGAACGACTGAAAAACCACGTCTCTCGGTGTTTAAGTCGAATAAATATATTTATGCTCAAATTATAGATGACGAAAAACAACAAACGTTAGTAGCGGTTTCCTCTTTAAAGATGGGAATCAACGATTTGGTTAAAAAAGCAAAAATAATTGGAAAGGAATTAGCTGAAGGTGCAATAAAAAAAGGGATAAAAGAAGTTGTTTTTGATAAAGGGGGTTATTTGTTTACGGGAAGAGTGAAAGCCTTAGCTGAGGGTTCCAGAGAAGCGGGGCTAAAGTTTTAATTTTATTAAAAAAATGGCAGAAAAAAAAGATAAAAATAATATAAAAATTGAGAATAAAAAAGACGAAACAGTTGTTTTGAATTCTGTTGGTAAAGATGACCAAGGAGAAAAGACTACTTCAAATAATGAAAACAATAAAGTAAAACCAGTTAAGACCTTTAAGAGAAACACTAGTTTTAAGAAAAGAAAAACAATTCGTCCTAAGTCAGAGTTTGACCAGAAAATTATTAAAATTAGACGAGTTACTCGTGTTGTAAAAGGAGGAAGAAGATTTAGTTTTAGTGTTGCGATGGTTATAGGAAATAGAAAAGGTTCTATCGGGGTGGGGGTAGCCAAAGGAGCTGATGTTGCATTAGCTATTGAAAAATCTGTCAGAAAAGCAAAAAAAGATTTAGTTAAATTAAAGCTAACTCCTAACCAATCAATTCCTTACGCTGTGGAAAATAAATATTGCTCTTCTATAGTAAAAATTTTTCCAACCAAAGAAGGACGGGGATTAAGTGCCGGCAGTTCAACTAAAAATGTTTTGGAATTAGCTGGAATTACTGATATTACGGCTAAAATAATTACCAGAAGTAGAAATAAATTAAATAACGCTATGGCAACGCTTCAAGCACTGAAAGAATTTAAAATATAATTAATATGCAACTCCATCAAATAAAAAGAAAAAATCCCAATAAAAAATCTATTAAGATTGGAAGAGGTGGCAAGAGAGGAAAAACTTCTGGAAAGGGGCATAAGGGGCAAAATGCAAGGGCGGGTACGAGTAAAAGGCCTGAAATGAGAGACCTTATTAAAAAGTTACCTAAAAAAAGAGGTTATCGTTTTAAGAGTATTCAAATAAAACCGACTGTTATTAATTTAGAAATGTTAGAAAAAAACTTCAAAGAAGGAGATAAAATTAACCCAGTTATTTTACTAGAAAAATCTTTAATCAATAAAAAAAGCGGAAAGATACCAGTAGTCAAAATTTTGTCAGATGGAGAGATTACAAAAAAGATATTAGTTTCTGGCTGTTTTTTTTCAAAAACAACTAAAGAGAAGATAGAAAAAATAGGGGGTAAGATAGAATAAAAAAGTATCTTAATATATTTACTCAATTTTATATGAATTTTGTACACAAAGTTAAATTAATTCTTCAAGATAAAAATCTAAAAAACAGAATAATTTTTGTTCTGGGAGCCTTAATTGTATTTAGACTGTTAGCTTCTATCCCTATTCCGGGGGTCAATCTTGAAAGACTTAACGATTTTTTCTCTAACAATCAATTTTTGGGTCTTCTAAATATTTTTTCAGGAGGGGGCCTTTCCAATCTATCCATTGTGATGTTAGGGGTTTCGCCATACATTACAGCTTCAATTATTATGCAGTTGGCGACTATGATGTTTCCAAAATTGAAGCAGATGTATCACGAGGAAGGAGAAGCTGGTAGAAAAAAATTCAGTCAATACTCACGTTTGTTAACAGTTCCGTTAGCTTTTGTCCAAGGTTTTGGTTTTTTAAAATTACTCCAAGGTCAAGGGGCGGTTGGCTCTATGGGGAATTTTGAGTTGTTTACTAATATCGCTGTGATAATGGCAGGGTCTATCTTTTTAGTTTGGATTGGAGAATTAATTAGTGAATATGGAATAGGTAATGGAGTTTCGCTTTTAATCTTTGCGGGGATTGTGGCTGGTTTACCAACTGCTATTTCTCAATTATATTTTGGTTTTGAAGTTTCTCAAATTCCACTGTTGCTCGGGTTTTTGGCAGTGGCAGTAATTATTATTTTAGGAATTGTAATTGTAACAGAAGCAGAAAGGCCGATTCCAATTAATTACGCTAAAAGAATTCGAGGGACAAAAGTCTATGGTGGTATTTCTACATACTTACCATTAAGAGTTAACCAAGCTGGTGTTATTCCTATCATTTTTGCGATGTCTATTTTATTGTTTCCGCAAATGATTCTAAACTTTTTGGTGGGAACTAGTAATCAAATTTTAAAATTCATTTCAGATTTTATCTTAGGTATTTTAAGTAATAGTTGGGTTTATGCTGTCTTATATTTTATTTTAGTTTTTCTCTTCACTTATTTTTATACAGCTGTTACTTTTGACCCAGAAGCTATTTCTACCAATTTAAAAAAAAGTGGAGCCTTCATTCCTGGAATTCGTCCTGGGCAATCTACCTCAGAATATTTAGCGAAGGTCTTAACAAGAATAACTTTAGTGGGAGCTCTTTTCTTGGGAGCAGTGGCTGTGTTACCGCTGATAATGCGAGCTATAACAGGAATTGCCTCTCTGGCGATTGGGGGGACAGCTCTCTTGATTGTGGTTTCAGTTGTGCTTGATTTAATTAAAAAAATTGATGCTCAAATTTCAATGAGAGAATATTAAAAATAAAACAAAGTTTTGATTTAGGAAGCAAATTTTTGTCAAGTTACGAAATAAAATTTTTATGGAAAAACAAGCTTATATTTTTATTGGTCGTTCGGGGTGTGGTAAAGGAACACAAGTGAAGTTATTTATTGACCAATTAAAACAACAAGGTAGGAGTGTTTTTAATTTTGAAACTGGAAGTAAGTTTAGGGAATTTATCCAAGGTAAGACTTACTCAAGTCAGTTAGCTAAAAAAATTAATGATGGAGGAGAATTACAACCAATGTTTTTGGCGCTATCTCTTTGGTCAACGGCTTTAATTGAAAATTTGAAAGAAAACGAAGACCTCCTTTTAGATGGAACTCCTCGGAAAAAAGACCAAGCTGATGTTTTGCACTCAGTTTTTGAGTTTTATGATTACAAAAAACCGAAAGTTGTTTATATTAATGTTTCTAAAGAATGGGCAGAGGAAAGATTATTGGCTCGCGGAAGAGATGATGACCAGATTGAAAAAATCAAAAAGAAAATGGTTTGGTTTGTTGAAGATGTTGTGCCTGTTTTAGACTTTTATAAAAACCATCTGGGGTATGAGTTTTTAGATATCAATGGGGAGCAAACTATTGAAGAAGTTCATAAAGAAATTATAGGGAAAGTTTTAAATAAATAAAAAATTTTTAACAAACTTTCTCCCAACAGAACACAATATTTGTGATTTTTAATAAATAATCATGTTGCCTAATATTTACACAGAAAAAGAAATAGGAATTTTGAGAGAGGGGGGAAAGATTCTAAATAGTATTTTGCATGAGGTAGCTCAAGCCACCAAGGAAGGGGTTACCTTAGATGAGCTTAACTCATTAGCGGAAAAATTAATCAAAGAGAGGGGGGGGCAGCCAGCTTTTTTAAATTATAGAGTCAATAAATTTGAACGACCATATCCTTCTTCTTTGTGTGCCTCTGTGAATGATGAGGTAGTTCACGGTGTTGCTAAGAGTAATAATTACCAATTAAAAAAAGGTGATATTGTCAATTTAGATTTAGGTTTTACTTACAAGGACTTAATAACAGATAAAACTTTAATGGTAGGTGTAGATAAAATAAGGTCAGAAGATATTAATCTAATTGAAACCACTCGTTTAGCTCTTGAGGCAGGGATAAAAACTATCAGAGAGGGAAATACTACTAACGATATCGGAGGGGCGATTGAAAGGGTTGCTAAAGAAAGGGGTTTTGTTATTATTAAAGAATTAGGTGGACATGGAGTAGGCAAACATGTTCATGAAGAACCTTTTGTCCCTAATTTTAAAGAAGGAAAAAGTGGGGTAATCTTGCAAGCGGGAATGGTTATTGCTTTGGAGCCAATTATCACCATAGGCACAGGTGAGATATTTTTAGCAGACAATGGTTTTACTTATAAGACTGTTGATAAACAAAAATGTGCTCAATGGGAAGATACAGTGTTGGTTAAAAAGGGTGGCTGTGAAATTTTAACAAGGTAAATTATAAAATTTAATTATTTAATCTAATATGAGTCAAGAAGAAAAAACATTGATTATTATTAAACCAGACGCTATTCAAAGGAGTTTGTTTGGTGAAATTTTAGGAAGATTTGAAAAGAAAGGTTTAAAAGTCATTGGGATGAAGATGATGAGAATAGAAGATGTTGTCATTGAAGAACATTATAAACATCTTAAAGACAGACCATTTTTTCAGACACTTAAAAATTATATGCAATCCTCACCAGTTGTGGTGATGGTTTTAGCAGGAGTTAACGCAATTTCTGCTACTCGGCTTATTGTTGGTCCAACTAAGGGGTATGAAGCTGATGCGGGAAGTATTAGGGGGGATTTGTCATTAAGTGGCCAATCAAATTTAGTTCATGTTTCGGATAGCTCAGAAAATGCTAAACAAGAGGTTAAAAGATTTTTTGAAGATGATGAATTGTTTGATTATAAAAAACCAGATTATAGGTTAATTTACTCAGAAGATTATTTTTAATTCTTGCCAATCTTTATCCTGTTAAATAATAATATTTTTTTTTATTGAAATTAGAGGAAGATTTTTGTTTTATTTTGGTAATAAAAGGTCGTAATGCTTAACAGAGTTTACAAATTTTTTCTATGTAGTGTATAATTGAAAGTGAGGATTATCTGATGAGATAACCTAGCTTTTTTGAAATAGAAGAGAGCTAATTGTTTTGTTGCACCGTGGTGTAACATTCATTGCACTCACCTAGAATTTTTCTAGGATTACTCTCATATCAGGTAATTCTCATAAAAATTCCACATTATTATAATGTGGTATTTTTGTTTATTTTGAAACTTAAATTGTAAATTACTTGTATATTTGTTATATTGAAACGATGATAAAATTAAATCAATTTCTTAGATATATAATTTTCGGAGCTATTTTTTTAGTTCCTTTTGTCCCTTTGGTGGTGATGAGTTCATTTTTTTTCCCTTTTATTGTTGGGAAAGGGGTCTTATTTAGAATACTAGTGGAATTAGCAATGGGGGCTTGGGTTATTTTAGCTATCGGAGATAAAAAATATCGCCCCAAATTTTCTTGGATTTTTGCAGGAATTTTATCTTTAGTCATTGTCATGTTTTTTGCAGACTGGTTGGGGGACAATCCATTAAAAAGTTTTTGGAGCAATTTTGAAAGAATGGAGGGAGGGGTAACTCTTCTACATTTACTTGGTTATTTTGTAGTTATCACGAGTTTTTTTGATACTGAAAAAATATGGAAAAGATTTTTCAATACTTCTTTAATTGTTAGTGCTGGGGTGGGTTTTTATGGAATATTTCAAATGTTGGGTTGGGTAGGAGCATCTCAAGGTATTTCTCGTTTAGATATTAGTTTCGGGAATGCTTCTTATTTAGCTATTTATATGGTTTTCCATATTTTTTTAGCACTGTTTCTTTTAATTCGTAGCCAGAAATGGGGTAATTGGAGGAATTGTTTTTATGGAGGAATAATTATTCTTGATACCTTTATTCTTTATCATACCGCTACTCGTGGGGCGATTCTTGGTTTTGTCACAGCTATTTTGCTTATTTCATTTTTGATAGTTCTGTTAGAAAAGAAAAAATTAATTTTTAAAAAAATAAGCTGGGGAATATTATTAGGAACTTTAATTTTGGTAGGAGGTTTTATTGTTTTTAAGAATTCTAATTTTATCAAAGATAGTGAAGTTCTTAACCGTTTTGCAACAATTTCATTAGAAGAAACCACAACTAAATCGCGTTTTATGATTTGGAATATGGCATGGCAAGGAGTAAAAGAAAAGCCAATTTTAGGTTGGGGTCAAGAAAATTTTAACTATGTGTTTAATAAAAATTATGATCCGAGAATGTATGGACAAGAAGAGTGGTTTGATAGAACTCATAATGTTTTTTTGGATTGGTTAATTGCGGGGGGTTTTTTGGGATTACTTACCTATTTGTTTTTATTTGGGACTTTTCTATATTATCTTTGGAGCAAAAAGTATGAAAATAACTTTTCTCTACTTGAGAAGAGTATCTTTTCGGGTTTATTAATGGGTTATTTTATTCATAATTTATTTGTTTTTGATAATCTGATTAGTTATATCCTATTTTTTACCATCTTAGGTTTTGTCCATAACCAAATTAGTAAGGCAAACTCGCAGGAAGAAAACAAAAAAGAAAGTTGGCTAGATAGAATTGATGATGATACTACTCTCAAGATAATTGCAGTAGTTTTGATTGTTCTAACTCTTTTTTCAGTTCACTTTTTTAATACTAAATGTGTTTTGGTTAATCGGGCTCTTTTACAAGCAATCCAACCACAAACAGCAGGTGTGATTGAAAATTTAAATTATTATAAAAAAGCCCTTTCTTATAATTCTTTTGCTAATCAAGAAATTAGAGAACAATTAATGAAGTTTGCGGTAAATATAAAGGATTTGAATTTAGATGTTGAGATAAAAAAAGAATTGTTTGAGTTAGCTGTTTCAGAAGCTGAAAAGGAAATTAAAAGAGACCCAGAAAATACTCGGATAGAAGTTTTCTTGGGGTCGTTATTAGGAAGTTATGGTTACTTTGATGAAAGTCTAAAACACTTGCAGAGAGGATTGGAACTTTCGCCTAACAAGCAATCAATTAGATTTGAAATTGGTTCTGATTATGTAAATAGAGGCGAGTATGACAAAGCTTTTGAAATTTTAAAAGAAGCATATGAATTAGCGCCAGAATATAATAGAGCTAAAAGTTTATATATTCTTTCTGCGATTTATGCTGGCAAAGAAGATTTAATAGAAGCATCGTTGGGTTCAGTTGATAACTGGGAAGTTGATTTTAATACGGATTTTGTAACGGCCTATAATAGTGTTGGGGAAAAACAAAAAGCCATGGAAATTTTAGAGAACTTAGTTAAAAACAATCCAAGTAATGTTCAGTACCATATTTCTTTAGCAGCAGCTTATTTTGAAAATAATCAGAACTCAAAATCTATTAGTGAGTTGGAAAAGGCGATTAAGCTAGATTCTAACTTTAAAGAACAAGGAGAAAAATTTATTGAAAATATAAAGTCAGGAGTAAGGCCTTAATCTTATTATTTTTATTCTTAAAGATAATCAAAATTAAAACATAGAAATAATTTTCTAATCTAAAAAATAATTTTTATTAAAAATATTTTTTTAATTTTTTAAAAAAAGTTATCCACTTTTTTTAACATAAAAAATTGTTTTTGTTTTTTATTTATAAGATAATTAAGTTATAGAAAAAGAAAGTTTATTAAAACAATAATTTGTGGTCGGGGATTATTGTAGTTGTTAAAAAATATTTTTTTAAAAATATGGCGGTAAAAAGGAAAAAAGCAGCTAAGAAGCCAGCTAAAAGAAAAGTTGTAAAAAAGAAAGTAGCTAAAAGAAAAGTTGTAAAAAGAAAAGTAGCTAAGAAGCCGGCTAAAAAGAAAGTTGTAAAGAAAAAAGTAGCGAAGAAGAGAGTTGTTAAAAGAAAGAAAAAATAGATCGGTTAAAAAATCACTCCGCCTAAGGCGGAGTGATTTTAATTTGTTAAAAATCGTGCTTCTGATGTGTTTTTGTGATAATATATCATTTATATGATGAATTTTAAGAGTATTTTCGGTAATCAAAACAATAAGGTTATAAAAAAACTTCTTCCGATTGTTGGTAAAATTAATGATTTAGAAAGTAAATTTTCAAAGATGTCTCTGGACGAACTTTGTCAAGAGACCGAGACATTTAAAGAAGCTTTAAAAAAAGGTAAAACTTTAGATAGTATTTTACCAGAAGCTTTTGCTGTTGTTCGGGAAGCTTCTCAAAGAACTCTTAGTCAAAGGCATTATGATGTTCAACTTATGGGAGGAATAATTTTACATCAGGGGAATGTTACAGAAATGAGAACGGGAGAAGGAAAAACATTGGTAGCCACTTTACCTGTTTATTTAAATGCTTTAACCGGTCACGGAGTTCATATTATTACAGTTAATGATTATCTCTCTAGAAGAGATGCCGTGTGGATGGGACAAATTTATGCTACTTTAGGTTTGACTGTTGGAGTTATCAATCATGATACTTCCTATTTATATGATGCTGGTCATAAAGAGGTTGATGCGGAAAGAGATGAGTTTGGTTCTTTCAAAATTGTTTACGATTTCTTAAAACCATGTACTCGGCAGGAAGCTTACCAAGCAGACATTACTTATGGGACTAACAGCGAATTTGGTTTTGATTACTTAAGAGACAATATAGAATATGACAAAAAAAATCTTCGCCAGAGAAGTTATAATTTTGCTATTGTTGATGAAATTGATTCAATTTTGATAGATGAAGCGAGAACCCCTCTTATTATTGCAATGCCAGAGGCTGAATCTGAAAATCTTTATGAAAAATTTACACAAATAGTGAGAAATTTTAAAAAAGATGAAGATTTTGAAGTTGATGAAAAAAGAAAAACAATTAATCTAAAAGATAGTGGTATAGAAAAAGCGGAAAAAGCTTTGGGCGTAGAAAATATTTATACAGAAAAAGGAATTAAATATGTTCACCATTTAGAAACAGCGATTAGAGCCAAAGCACTTTTTACCTTAAATAAAAATTATGTTGTCAAAGATGGAACAATTATTATTGTTGATGAGTTTACAGGAAGATTACAGCCAGGAAGAAGATGGTCTGAAGGGCTTCACCAAGCGATAGAATCCAAAGAAGGATTAAAAGTTCAAAAAGAATCTCGAACATTTGCTTCTATCACTTACCAAAATTATTTTAGAATGTATAAAAAATTAAGCGGGATGACTGGGACGGCTCAAACATCAGCTGAAGAATTTCAAAAAGTTTATGGTCTTGAAACTTTAGTTTTACCAACCAATAAGCCAGTGCAAAGAATTGATAAAAACGATTTAATTTTTCAGACCAAACAAGGAAAGTTTGGGGCAATTGCCAAAAAGGTAAAAGAATTAAATGAGAAAGGACAGCCAGTTTTAATTGGGACTGTTTCTATTGAAAACAACGAGCTTCTTTCCAATTATTTAAAAAGAGAAGGGATTAATCATGAAATATTAAATGCTAAGAACCACGAAAGAGAGGGAGAAATAATTGCTGGAGCTGGAGAAAAAAGTAAAGTTACTGTAGCGACGAATATGGCAGGGAGGGGGGTTGATATTAAGTTAGGAGGGTTACCTTTTGATGAAAAAAAGTATGAGGAAGTTAAAAAAATAGGCGGTCTTTTCGTGTTAGGAACCGAAAGACATGAAGCCCGTCGGATTGATAATCAATTAAGAGGGAGATCTGGACGACAAGGTGACCCAGGAGAAACGCAATTTTTTGTTTCAATGGAAGACAGTTTAATGAGGGTGTTTGCTTCCGAAACTGTTCAAAAAATGATGGGTCGTTTAGGAATTCCTGAAGACCATCCCATTGAGAATAAGATGGTGTCTCGTTCTCTTGAATCGGCCCAAACTAAGATTGAAGGCTTTCATTTTGATTCTCGTAAACATATTTTGCAATATGACGATGTCTTAAATCATCAAAGACGGATAGTCTATGCTCGTCGTCGAGAAATTTTGATTGGTGACGAGACAAAAATTGAGGAAAAACTTAATGAAATTTTGGAAACAGAAAAAGGAACTTTTGTTAAGGAACTAGTTAAAGAAAAAGAAAAACAACTAGGAAAAGAAAATTTTTTCAATGTAATCAGAAGAATAATTCTTCAAACAACAGATATTTTTTGGGTAGATCATTTAGAAGCTATGGATTATCTTCGTTCCAGTGTTAATTTACGGGCTTATGGTCAGAGAGATCCGTTAGTGGAATATAGGAAAGAGGGCTTACGTCTTTTCCAAGAAATGCAAGAATTAATTAATGAACAGATCTTACGTTTAATTCCCAATATTAAAGAAGGAATTTTTGTAAAAAATAATGATGAACAAAAATTGCAGGCTGTGCAGAAAAGTGCTGAAGCGATTCCTCAATCAACTTCTCAAAATGCGGTTAGTGCCAAGTCAAAAAAGGTAGGGAGGAATGATCCTTGTCCTTGTGGAGCGAAAAAATCAGACGGAACGCCAATTAAATATAAACATTGTTGTGGTGTTTAAAGTTAACTATTTGTTCAAAACATAAAGTTCGGTGTTTAGTAGGAATTATTAAACTGTTATGAAAAGTAATATTCTAAAATTTAGAACAATAAACAGTGATATCTTTCAGGCAATTATTGAAGGGAAGAAAAGATTTGAAACAAGAGCGGCCACTCCTAAATATATGAAAATCAAAGCAGAGGTGATATCCTTACGTTAGTTTGTGGTGATGAGAAAGTAGAAAAAAGAGTTAAAAAAGTTGAACATTTTCAAACAATAGGGGCACTTCTAAAAAAATATAAACCTCAGATGATAAATCCTTCCATTCGTTCAGACAAAGAAGCTCGTGCTATGTGGGGTAGCTTTCCTAATTATAAAGAAAAGATAAAAAAATATGGTATAGTTGTATGGGGATTAGAGGAATAAAAAAGAGCGTCTGCCGAAGGCAGACGCTCTTTTCTAAAATTAATTTTATTTTACTTGGTTGACTATTCTTTCAAATGATTCTGGATTGTCGCTGGCTATTTCTGATAAAACTTTTCTGTTTAAGAGGATCTCTTTTTTATGAAGTAAATCAATAAATTGGCTATAAGATAAACCAAATTCTCTGACTTTAGCATTTATTCTGACTGCCCATAGTCGTCTAAAAACTCCTTTCTTTTTTCGTCTGTCATTAAAAGCATGCATCGCAGCATGGGTAATAGCAGTATTAGCTTGGCGTTCCTTTGTAGAAAGACCATGACGATAACCCTTCGCTAATTTAAGAATTTTCCTTCTTCTTTTTAATGTGGTTGTTCCTCTTTTTACTCTAGTCATAATATTTTTTTTATGAGCTTGCGAATTAGAAAAATATTACCCCGTGAAATTCATTTTATTTTTAATAAAATGAGATTTTTGATTTTCTAAATCAAAAATGATTTCACTGGAGTTATTTTATCTAACCCACAACCTTTGATTATTTGTTTGGCAAAAATCTTCTGGTTATTCTTTTGGATAATTTTAAAGAAGACGTCTTTTTTTTGTTCCTAGTAATATTGCCTGATTCTTTAGCATTAAAATGACATTGCCCTGGTTTACGAGCTATAATTTTCCCCTTTTTAGTTACCTTTAGTCTTTTGGTATAGGCTTTATTTGTTTTCATATAATAATATTTAATTAAAAATAAAAAATTCATAAACGAACTTTCTACAGGGGGATAAACATTTAAACCCTTAGAAAGTTGTTTATTAATTTTTTATTTTTTATAAGATTACCTCTGTTTTTCCAAAATAAGAGTTAATCCCTTGGGTCCTTTCTTAGGGCCGTCAACCACTTTGTATTCTTCAGAAACAAGTCGTAGGATTCTTTCTAATCTTTCTCTCAAAAAATTAAATTCCATATACTTTGAACGACCAATCAAGAATAAATCAAGCTTAACTCTATCTCCATCTCTAAGCCATTCTGAAATTTTTTTTGCCTTTAAGTTTAAATCGTGTTCCCCAGTTCCTATTTTAATTTGAATGACCTTCGTCTCGGTCTTATGAGCTTTAAGTTTAGAGGTATTGGTCTTCTTCTTTTGTTCGTATTGAAACTTTCCATAATCCATTATTTTTGCAATGGGGGGATTACTTGCTGGAGAAATTTCAATTAAGTCCAAACCAGCTTCCCCGGCTTTTTTTATTGCCTCAGTTGTTGGTATGACCCCCAAATTCTCACCTTCAGAGCCGATTACTCTTACCTCACGACTTCTTATTTGGTTGTTAATTCTTACGATTTTATTCAAATTAAATTTAAATACTGTGTTCAATAACTCACTAAATATAACATCCTTACTCTTAAAATGCAATATTTAAGTGGTTTTT
>CAYWKC010000003.1:0-8090 GCA_964459145.1 uncultured Candidatus Saccharibacteria bacterium | reverse complement strand
AGAGGTTTTTGTTATAATAAAAGAAAAGATGACAAAAAACGAAGCATTACAATTAGAAGTATTTCCAACAGGCGACTTAGCTACGAATGCTTATCTAGTTATCAACAAAAGTAACCAAGAATGTTTCTTGGTAGATTGTCCAGCTCCGATTGACGAATACAGAGATTTCATCAAAAGGAATAATTTAAAATTAAAATTTTTAGTTATTACTCATAGTCATTATGATCATATTGATGGGCTGGAATTGTGTTTGCAAGAATTTTCTACCCCCTTTTATATCCAGAAAAATGATTTTCCTATGTTGATTAATCCGCTCAAAAATGGGTCGTTACTTTTTAAATCTTCACCTATTTCTATAAAACAACAACCAGTTTTTTGTAAAGAAGGGGACCAAATAGTTTTTGGTAAATATCAACTTCGGGTAATTGAGACACCTGGACATACTCAGGGCTCAATTTCTCTTCAGATAGGCCAATGGCTGTTTGGTGGAGATACAATTTTTTATCATTCAATTGGGAGAACAGATTTACCCTTTTCTGATGAAGCACAATTGAAACAGTCAATTGTAGAGAAAATATTTACTTTAAAACCAGAGACTATTATTTATCCTGGGCATGGGGAAACAACTAGTGTTGGTGAAGAAATTAAAAATAACCCATTCTTTTAGATATTATAACTGTGTTATAATAGAATGAGATTGTTCGTAATTATTAATTATTCAATAAAATATTATGTTTTTACTTATTTTAGATAAACCAATTTATATTATTCCAGCTTTAATTATTTTAGCTATTATTTTACTTAGGCAAGTTAATCAATATCAAAGAGGTGTTATGTTTACACTAGGAAAATTCACTGGAATTAAAAATCCTGGTTGGAGATTAGTTGTCCCGATTTTTCAGTCAATGCAAAAGATTGATATCAGAACCAAAGCAGTGGATGTACCCGACCAAGAAGTCATTACTAAAGACAATATCCCAGTTAAAATAAATGCGGTAGTTTATTATAGGATAGTAGATGCCGCCAAAGCATTTCTGGAAGTGGAAGATTATTATTATGCTACTTCTCAAGTAGCTCAGACAACCATGCGAAATGCCGTGGGTGAGAGAACCTTAGATGAACTTTTACAAAAGAGAGCTCAAGTGGCTGAGCAAATTAAATTAAGAGTGGATTCTTTGACTGACCCTTGGGGGATTGATGTTGAATCGGTTGAATTAAAAGATGTGATAATTCCAGAAGATTTAAAAAGAACTATTTCTAAAGAAGCTGAAGCAGAAAGGGAAAAACGAGCTGTTATTATTAATGCGGAAGGAGATATGATTGCTGCTGATAATTTAGCTGCTGCTGCCAAAAAATTAAACGAAGTTCCGGGGGCTTTGCATTTAAGAACACTTCAAACTATCAATGATTTGAGTTCTGACCAATCAAACACCACGGTGTGGATGCTTCCGATGGAGGTTCTAAAAGCTTTGGAAGGATTTGAAAAGGAGAATAATAAATAGATTAATCTTTTTGAAATGCATAATTTAAAAATAATAATAAGAAAAATCTTCTTAGGTGGTTTTTTGTTGCTAACTATTTCTGTCTGGTATGGGGTTTTAGCAGAAGAACGAGAAGGTCTTTTGACGGTAGCTTTTTTAGATGTGGGGCAAGGAGATGCCATTTTTATTGAAGCTCCCAATGGTAGACAAGTTCTAATTGATGCTGGCCCTAATAAAAAAGTTCTGCGGGAATTATCAAAGCAGATGCCATTTTATGATAGATCTTTAGATATTTGTATTATGACACATCCAGATAGCGATCATATCGGTGGCTTCCCAGCAATTTTAGAAACATACCAAGTTGATAGAATTTTAGAATCAGGGGTAACTTGTAGTAATGAAATTTGTGAGGAGTTAGATAAGTGGGTAGAAGAAAAAAATATAGAAAAGGACATTGCCCGAAGAGGGATGAAGATTAACTTGGGGGCGAATGTTTATTTAGAGATTTTATTCCCCGATCGAGATGCTACTAATTTTGAAACAAATTTAGCTTCTTTGGTAATAAAATTGGTTTATGGAGAGAACTCTTTTTTATTAACAGGTGATTCTCCTCAAGAAATAGAAGAATATTTGGTTTTTTTGGACTCTGCTAATTTAGATGTAGATGTGTTAAAATTAGGCCATCACGGTTCTCGGACATCTTCCGCAGAATCTTTTATTGGTTATACTAGTCCAGATATAGTTGTTATCTCAGTTGGAGCGGATAATCGTTATGGGCACCCTCATCAAGAAGTGCTTGATATTTTAGAAAAATTTGAGGTAAAAATTTTGAGAACAGACGAAGAAGGGACGATTATAATCAAAAGTGATGGAAATAAATTAATTTACCAATAACTATGAATAATATTTTAGAAACACGACTTGGGATAAAATCACCTGTAGTAAGACAATTTATTATTTATGGAATGGTGGCTTTAATACCCACTGCGGTTGATTTTGGTTTGATATATTTTTTGACTGAATTTGTTGGTCTTTATTATATGTTTTCATTAGTGATAGCTTTTATAATTGGTTCTATTGTTAGTTATTTTGCTCAAAAAAAATTAACTTTCCAAGATGGTAGTCAGAAATACTTAGCCCAATTTTCTTTTTTTTGTTTAACAAATTTAGGTGGTTTAGTTATCAATGCAGGGATTGTTTTTGGAGTAGTGGAATATTTGGGAGGATGGTATCTTTTGGGAAAAGTGATTGCTTCGGCGGTAACTTATCTTTGGAGTTTTGGAGTAAATAGGCAGATAACCTTTAAGAAGTTTTAATAATAAGATGAAAAAAATATCAATTATTATTCCAGTTTATAACGAAGCAAAAACAATTTTGCCAATTTTGGATTTGATAGAAAAAATTGAGCTGGGGTTAGATAAAGAGATAATTATTGTTGATGATGCTTCTGATGATGGGACAGTTAAGCTTTTAGAAAAATTAGATAAAACAAAATATCAAGTTTTTTTTAAAGAAAAAAATTTAGGAAAAGGTGACTCAGTTAAAATTGGTTTTCTTTTAGCTACGGGAGATATTTTGATTATTCAAGATGCTGATTTGGAATATGACCCCCAAGATTACAAAGAACTATTACAACCAATCTTAGATGGAAAAGCTGATGTTGTTTTTGGTTCAAGATTTCGAGGAGACAAGCCACATCGAGTTTTGTATTTTTGGCATTATTTGGGTAATCGGTTTTTGACATTTTTGTCCAACCTATTTTCTGGGTTGAATCTCTCTGATATGGAAGTTTGCTATAAAGTTTTTAAAAAAGATGTAGTTGAATCTTTCGTTCATAGGCTAAAATCTAAAAGGTTTGGAATTGAACCAGAATTAACTACCTATGTAGGGAAAGGGGGCTGGAGAGTTTACGAAGTGGGTATTTCTTATGATGGGAGAACTTATCTTGAAGGTAAAAAAATTGACTGGAAAGATGGGGTTTTTGCTTTATGGCATATTGTGAGATTTGGGGTAGGTAAAAAGAAGTAAAGTAATCGATTAAAAACTGGCTACTTTATTTAAGATTATATTAAATTAGCTTTTTTAAGTGTTTGGTAGGCTCCTTTTTTATTGATAGTTTTAATAGCTTTGGTAGAAATATTCAAAGTAATAGTTTTCTCTAGTTCAGGAACATAGATTTTTTTCTTTTGGAGATTGGCTTGTCGGCGGACTTTACCTGTCGGATTAAATTTGGTAGCACGAATACGGTTGCTGTATCTCCCAGCCATCTTTGAACCTTTTTTAGTTATAGGACATATTTTACTCATATTGATTAATTTATGTTATCATATAAGAGATAATTTGCAAAGAAATTTGCAAATTAAATTTTCAATTTTCAATTTCTAAACAATTTCTAATTTTACAATTTTTCAATTTATGGAATACAACCTAGAAGAGAGAACTAAAACATTTAGTAAAAAAATTATTAGTTTTTTAATGAAAATTAAAAAACATAGGTTAAATGAAAATTTAATTTTACAACTTGTTAGATTTGCAACTAGTGTGGGGGCAAATTACCGTGAAGCTAATGGTGCAAGTTCAAAGAAAGATTTTAAAAACAAGATATTTATTTGTAGGAAAGAAATACAAGAAACTAAATATTGGATTGAACTTTTAGTTGAATCAAATTTTGAAGAAAAAGAGGAATTAAAGAAATTATGGAAGGAAGCTCATGAATTAACTCTAATATTTAATAAAATATCAACAAGTTTAAAAAATTAATTCATTGAAACATTGAAAATTGTTTAGAAATTGAAAATTAGAAATTAGAAATTTATTTATTATGGAAATTAATTTTTTATTTACAATAATCATACTAATTATGTCGGTTGTTATCCATGAATTTTCTCATGGTTATTCCGCTTATTTAATGGGAGACCCTACGGCGAAAAATGCTGGACGATTAACCCTAAACCCCTTGGCTCATTTGGACCTTATGGGTTCTTTGATTGTTCCTCTCGTAGCTTATCTGAGCGCTGGTTTTATGTTTGGTTGGGCAAAGCCTGTTCCTTATAATCCTTACAACTTAAGACACCAAAGATATGGGGGGGCCATGGTTGCCTTGGCTGGTCCAGCTTCTAACCTTTTAGTAGCTCTTTTTTTTGGGTTGATGCTTAGATTGGGTTTTTTCTCCGGTGTTTCTGTTAATTTAGTTTTAGCTATTCACATGATTATTTTAATTAATTTAGTTTTAGCTGTTTTTAATCTAATTCCAGTTCCGCCTTTAGATGGTTCTAAAATTCTGTTTTCATTTTTACCTTATCGTCTAATAGGGGTTAGACAAAATTTAGAAAGGTACTCCTTGTTTATTTTATTATTTATCATTTTTTTCTTGTGGAAATTTTTCTTTCCTTTTATCCTCTTTCTTTTCTCAATTATAACGGGATTGAGTTAGATGAATAAATAAAATTTTGTCTAATCTCGAGTACTTTTTTATAGAAAATATTGGAGACATAGCTTGCTTTTTGAGGGCAAATATAGTAAATTAACTACTCAGATGTTAACTATTTATTTAATGTCTAAAAAACAAAATTAATGTCTACAGTTAACCAATTATTAAAAAGAAAAAGGAAATCGCCAGTAAAAAAACCTAAGGCAGTAGCTTTAGGCAAGGGTTTTAATAGTAAGAAAAATAGGCCGACAGAATATAACTCTCCTTTTAAGAGGGGTGTTTGTGTGAAAGTAACTACCAAAAATCCTAAAAAACCAAACTCGGCAGTTAGAAAAATTGCCAGAGTGCGATTGACTAATCATATGGAGGTAACAGCTTATATTCCTGGAATGGGTCATAAATTACAAGAACACTCAGTAGTTCTTTTGAGAGGTGGAAAAGTAAAGGATATTGGTGTGAGATACACGATAGTAAGGGGGAAATTAGATGCAGAAGGGGTTGAAAATAGAAAACAAAGTCGTAGTTGTTATGGTGTTAAAAAGGCCAAAAAATAAAATTAAATTTTTGATATTGTTGGAAACGATATGAGGAGAAAACTAAAAACAAAAAAAGAATTAAATCCAGATAGAGTTTATAATTCAATTAAAGTAGCTAAATTTATAAATTATATCATGCTTGATGGAGAGAAAAATATTGCCAGAAAGATTGTCTACAATGCTTTTGATTTGATTAAAGAAAAGGAAAAGAAAGATACTCCGCTTGAAGTTTTCAATAATGCTCTTAAAAACGCAGGTCCAGCCGTAGAGGTGAGGTCACGAAGAGTTGGGGGGGCTAATTACCAAATTCCACGAGAAGTAAAAGAAAATAGGAGATTATCTTTAGCCATGAGATGGATTATTGATTCAGCTAAAGCAAAAAAGGGTCAAGCTATGTATAAAAAATTAGCAGAAGAATTATTGTTGGCTAACAAAAATGAAGGTGAAGCTGTCAAGAAAAAAGAAAATGTTCACAAAATGGCAGAAGCTAACAAAGCCTTCGCCCATTTTAGTTGGTAGAAAGATAGTTGAAAACTTTTGATTGACTTTTTGTAAATATAAAACAAAAATCAAATCCCAAGCAAAATTTTAAGCAGTGAAAAATTTTTTCTTACAGAACACAAAAAATTACTTAAAAATTTCAAACTCCTCCCAGTGGGTTGTCGAACAGCGGAATTTTTTCTTGGCTAAAGCAAAGAACAGTAATTTTTTTTGTTAAAAATTTTAATGCTCAAATTTTGCTTGGGATTTGATTTTTTAAATTCGACTTTCTGCTTTTGGCTTTCTACGATATACTATTTCTTATGTTTGTAGACGAATTAAAAATATATGCCAAGGCTGGAGATGGAGGAGATGGGGTGGTTCGATGGCTACATTTAAGAGGCAAAGAATTCTCAGGTCCGGCTGGAGGTAATGGTGGTAATGGAGGAGATGTTTTTGTCAGAGCTATTCGTGATTTAAATATCTTACAAAATTATCAGCATAAAAAGGAGTTTTTTGCTGAAAATGGGGAAGATGGAATGAAAAATAGTAAGTTTGGTAAAAATGGTGAAGATCTTTTTGTCGATTTACCGATTGGTTCTGTGATGACTAATTTAAACACAGGCAAAAAAATTCAATTACTTGAAGAAGGGGAGGAACAGTTAATTTTGAAAGGGGGAAAAGGTGGATTAGGAAATGAGTCTTTTAAAAGTTCTCGCAATACTACTCCAAAAGAATTTACTGTAGGGGCAAAAGGCGAAAAGTCTAACTTTTTTATTGAATTAGAAATAATTGCTGATGCTGGGTTAATTGGTTTTCCTAATGCGGGTAAATCAACTTTATTAAATGAATTAACTCATGCTCGAGCTAAAGTTAAAAATTATCCTTTTACAACTTTGGAACCTAATTTAGGTGATTTTTATGGATATATTTTAGCTGATATTCCAGGGTTAATTGAAGGGGCGTCAAAAGGAAAGGGCTTGGGTCACAAATTTTTAAGGCACATCAAAAGAACTAGGATGCTAATTCATTGTATTTCTTTGGAATCAGAAAATTCACCTGAAGGAATAATAAAAAAATATCAAACAATTAGGGAAGAATTAAAACAATATTATGAAGAGTTAACTAACAAGCCAGAAATTATTGTTTTAACTAAATCTGATTTACTTGATGAAAAAGAACTTAAAAAAATAATTAAAATCTTGGAAAAGGAAAATAAAGAAATCATTGTTACTTCGGCTTATGATGATAAGACTGTTAAAATCTTGTCTGATTTCTTAACGAAAAAATTAGAAACGAAGGTTTAATTCTGATATAATTTATTTATATGAAAGACTATAAAACAACAATTGGTTTGGAAATTCACGCAGAATTGAAAACGAACACTAAGATGTTTTGTAGTTCTAAAAATGACTCTGATGAAACAAGACCCAACATAAATATTTGCCCAGTTTGTACTGCTCAGCCAGGGACTTTACCAGTTATTAATAAAGAAGCGGTTAAAAGTGTCTTAAAGGTTGGATTGGCTCTTAATGGACAATTAGCTGATTTTACTGAATTTGATAGAAAAAGTTATTTTTATCCTGATATTCCTAAGGGTTATCAGATTAGCCAATACAAATATCCCTTGGTTTCTGGTGGGGAATTGAATGGAGTTAAAATTACCAGAGTTCATTTAGAAGAAGACACAGCTCGTTCTACTCATAATGGAGAATATTCTTTGATTGATTTTAATCGAGCGGGGGTGCCTCTAATGGAATTAGTCACTGAACCAGTTATTGAAACAGCTCAACAAGCCAGTTGTTTTGCTCGTGAATTGCAACTTATCCTACGATATTTAAATGTTTCCGATGCTAATATGGAAAAAGGAGAGATGCGAGTAGAAGCTAACATTTCTGTCAGTAAAGATGAGGGTTTAGGCACGAAAGTTGAAATAAAAAATCTTAATTCTTTTCGGGTGGTTGAAAAGGCGATTGTTTACGAAGTAAGAAGACAGCAAGAGCTTTTAGAAGCGGGAGAAATAATTATTCAAGAGACACGAGGTTGGGATGAAAATTCTCAAGCGACTTTTTCTCAAAGGGTTAAAGAGGGCTCGGCTGATTATCGTTATTTTCCTGACCCTGATTTGCCCAAACTTAAAATTAGTGAAATTCCAGAGTTTCA
>CAYWKC010000002.1:57029-57107 GCA_964459145.1 uncultured Candidatus Saccharibacteria bacterium | reverse complement strand
GTTAAAGTTTTTATAAAATTTAATATATATCGCGGGATGGAGTAAGGGTAACTCGCGGAAGAGGATGATTGACTTATA
>CAYWKC010000002.1:0-56929 GCA_964459145.1 uncultured Candidatus Saccharibacteria bacterium | reverse complement strand
GTTAAAGTTTTTATAAAATTTAATATATATCGCGGGATGGAGTAAGGGTAACTCGGGAGGCTCATAACCTCCAGTTGTCTGTTCGAATCAGGCTCCCGCAACAAGTAAAAACACCGCCAGCTAAACCGCTGGCGGTGTTTGGTAACAACAGATAAGGACAATTTAACTATTTAAGATATTAACAGATGAATTAGAAAAGACAAGTTTTTATCCTTGTAATAAGACTTACCATATATTATAATATATAGTGAAATGGCTAAGTTTCAAGAAAAAATAAAAGCGCAACAATTAAGAAGGGAAGGTTGGAGTATTAATACAATTGTTAAAAAATTGAATGTCTCAAAAGGGTCTGTTAGTTCATGGTGCCAGGAGATTACTTTAACAAAAAAACAAAAAGAGATTTTGAAGAGAAACGCTATTGAAGCTGGTCATAACGGAAGAATGATCGGGGCAAATATGAATCGCAAAAAAAAGTTAGAAAAGATTAAATTTTATGAAAAATCAGGGGTTGAAGTTATTAAAAAAATGTCAAAAAGAGATTTGTTTATGACGGGTCTCGGTTTATATTGGGGTGAGGGAGTAAAATCAGATAAAAGTTCCTTAGCTTTTGTTAATTCGGATCAAGAAGCAATTTTGTTTATGTATAAGTGGTTTAATGTTGTCTTCGGTATAAAAAAAGAAGAATTTATGCCTAGGATCTTTATAAATGAGATGCATAAGCCTCGCATTAATAAAGTTTTGAAATTTTGGTCTAATTTGTTAGAATTACCTATTGAACAGTTTGGGAATCCTGTATTGTTAAAAATGAAGCAAAAAAAAGTGTACGAGAATTATGAAAATTATTACGGAGTTTTATCTTTAAAAGTAAGAAAAAGTTCAGAGCTAAAGTATAAAATATTAGGTCTTTTAAAAGCAACAAAAGAATTAAATAACGTCGATGTAGCTTAGTTGGTTAAAGCGGGCGTCTCATACGCGCCAGATCGTTGGTTCAACTCCAACCATCGACACAAAATTTGTATCAACAATATTAGTTGGTGTCATGTCCTGTCATGAAGTATAATGATAGGATGCCAATCTTTAAACAAGTTAATAAAAAATTTTTTAAGAAATGGTCAAGTGAAATGGCCTATGTTTTAGGTTTTTTATGGCGGATGGATATGTATTCACTGGGAAAAGAGGGGCTAGTTATTTTGCCATTCAAATAAAAGATAAAGATCTGTTATATAGTATTCGTCTTGTGCTTGACTCTGAACATAAAATAAGCAAAAGAATTCACAAGAAAGATAAAAGTACATTTTATCGATTACAGATAGGGAGCAATGAAATTTGTGAGGATTTGGCGAAATTAGGCGTTAAAGAAAGAAAAACTTATCGACTAAAACTTCCTAATATTCCTAAAAAGTATTTCGGAAAGTTTATCCGAGGTTATTTTGATGGAGACGGGAATGTGTGGACTGGGTTTATCCAGAGGAAACGATTTAAAAATACCTATACTATACAAACAGCTTTTACCTCTGCATCAAATGAATTTCTTAAAGATTTATGTAAAAGTTTGCAGAAAAGAGGAATAAAGGGGGGTGGAATTTACAAAAGGAAAAATAGCAATGCATATTGTTTGAAGTTTAGCATTAACGACTCATTATTGTTATATCATTTAATGTATGATAATCTTAAAACGAATTTGCTTTTATTAAGAAAGAAAAAACGATTTGAAGAATTTTTTAAAAATAAGAAATCAAAAAATGGACCCGTGGTGTAGGGGTTAACACAATCGCCTGTCACGCGATAGATCGCCGGTTCAAATCCGGTCGGGTCCGCTTTTTTAGAAAAACATAAACCCGAGAGGGTTTTTTGTTTTGCAAAAAACTCTAAAATCTAATAAGATATAATTTATTAGGCCCGAGTAACTCAGTTGGTAGAGTAACGCCATGGTAAGGCGTAAGTCGGCGGTTCAAACCCGCCCTCGGGCTCAGGTAGGCCGGGGTAGCTCAGTGGTAGAGCAACGCACTCGTAACGCGTAGGTCGTGAGTTCAATTCTCACCTTCGGCTCTAACAGTGTGAACCAAAGATTGTTGTGAAGTAATTTAATATTATGTCTAATTTATATATAGTCGCCACTCCGATAGGTAATTTGGAGGATGTCACACTCAGGGCTTTAAGAATTCTTAAAGAAGTAGATTTTGTATTGTGTGAGGATACTAGGGTTACTAGAAAACTTTTAGATAAGCATAAGATTGAAACTCCCACAATTTCTTATCATTCTTTTAGTGGAAAATATAAAGTGGATAAAGTTTTAGATTTATTAGGGCAAGACAAAGATTTAGCTTTAGTTTCAGATGCAGGCACTCCAACTATTTCCGATCCAGGTTTTCAATTGGTAGCAGAGGTAAGAAAAAAATTTGATAAATCTGTCAAAATTATTTCTATCCCAGGGGCAAGTGCTCTTGTTACGGCTTTATCAATTAGTGGTTTCTCAGCTGATCAGTTTTTGTTTCTAGGTTTTCTCCCACACAAAAAGGGAAAGCAAACTTTGTTGAAAGAAATTGTTAATTCTGAGAGAACGGTAGTTTTTTATGAATCACCTCACCGAGTTTTAAAAACGTTAGAAGCACTAAAAAACCAATTAGAAGAAAATAGTCAAGAGAAAAGAAAAATAACCATTGCTAGAGAGCTAACTAAAATTTATGAAGAAATTATTTCAGGAACTATTTCAGAAATTTTATATTTTTTTGATAAAAATCCTGAAAAAATAAAAGGAGAATTTGTTTTTGTTATTCAGAAAAAATAAAGTATAATATCTCTAATGAAAAAAATAGCATTTCTCGGTTTTTTATTAATAATAATGCCTTTTTTGGGGTTTCCTAGTTCTTGGGAAAATTTGATTTATAGTTTATTGGGTTTAATAATCCTTATCCAGTCGCTTTATTTTTCTCGAAAAATGAGTTTATTGACAAGCAAGCAAGACAAAGATTTAAAAGATAATATCTATATAGAAAATGGCGATTGTTCAATTAAAGGAGAATAATAAATTAAAAATTTTGAAAAAAATAGTCGGGGGGTGCTTCCTCTGTTTTTTTGGTTTTTCCTTTTTGTCTGTTTACCATTCAGTTTCAACAATTAGTTTCTTGAATGAGGCATTGGTAATGAAAGTCACTGCTATGGAGGAGGAAGTTGAAGTAGCTACTCATGTATCATTACCCCCACAAGTCAAAGCTATTTATATGACTAGCTGGGTAGCGGGAACAAAAAATATTAGAAATAATTTAGTAAATCTTATTGACAACACAGAACTCAACTCGGTTGTGATAGACATCAAAGATTACACAGGGAAAATTGCCTTTGAGGTTCAAGATGAAAATTTGTCAAAATATGGGGCTTCAGAAAATAGAATCCCCGATGCGAGAGAGTTTTTGGAATACTTACATAGTAAAAATATTTATGTGATTGGTAGAATTTCTGTTTTTCAAGACCCCCATTTTGTTCAACAGCGTCCAGATTTGGCGGTTAAGAAAAAGGAAGGAGGAGATATTTGGAAAGATCGCAAAGGGATTAGCTGGTTGGATGCTGGTTCAATTGAGGTTTGGAATTATGTTATTGATTTAGCTAGATATTCATACAATCTTGGTTTTGATGAAATTAATTTTGATTATATTCGTTTTCCTTCAGATGGAGATATGTTTCAAATTTATTATCCTTTTAGTGAAGAAAGGGTTTTTGCCGATGTAGACACAGGGAAAGCGAAGATATTAAGAGAATTTTTTATCTATGTAGATGCAGAATTAGGCGATACGGGGGTAGTTTTATCAGCTGATTTATTTGGAATGGTAACAACAAACAATGACGATTTAAACATTGGTCAAATTTTGGAATATACTCTGCCATATTTTGATTTTGTGGCCCCGATGGTTTATCCCTCACATTATCCAACTAGTTTTATTGGTTATGCCAATCCTGCTTCTCATCCTTACGAAGTAGTTAAATATTCAATGGATAAAGCTGTGGCTAAAGCTAAAAATGCAGGTCTTGACCCTAATAAATTAAGGCCGTGGCTTCAGGATTTTGATTTAGGGGCTGATTATAATGCAAAAGAAGTTCGTGCCCAGATTCAGGCCGTGTATGATGCGGGATTAGATAGTTGGATGTTATGGTCTGCCAGCAATAGATATACAACGGGGGCTCTTCTAACAGATTAAAAAATAAACTATAATAAAGATGATGGAAGAAAAAAATCCAATTACATACTTTGCTGAAACTGATCGAAGGAATAAGCGAGTGCGTTTTGGTATTAAGGCCTCAGATCGGACGAGGCATGTTTATACCATTGGGAAAACTGGTATGGGGAAGTCAACTATGCTTGAAAATATGGCGGTGCAAGATATCAAAAACGGAAATGGAATAGCTTTTATGGATCCTCATGGCAAAACAGCTGACTTGTTATTAGATTATGTTCCAGAACATAGAATTGATGATGTTATCTATTTTGCGCCCTTTGATTTAAATAATCCTATCTCATTTAATGTAATGGAAGATGTGGGGGAAGATAAAAGACATTTAGTGGCTAGTGGTTTGATGAGTGCTTTTAAGAAAATCTGGGTGGATGCTTGGTCGGCTCGAATGGAATACATCTTGAATAATATTTTATTAGCTTTATTGGAGTTTCCAGGAGCAACTTTGTTGGGGGTTAATAGAATGCTCTCTGATAAAAATTATCGTAAGAAAGTAGTAGATAATGTTAGTGATGCCTCAGTTAAATCTTTTTGGATGGATGAATTTGCAAAATATGGTGAAAGATATATGCAGGAAGCTGGAGCAGCTATTCAAAATAAGGTCGGGCAATTCGTTTCCAATCCTATTGTGAGAAATATTATTGGACAAGAAAAATCTTCTTTTGATGTTAGGGAAATAATGGACAAGAAAAAAATTCTGATAATTAATTTATCTAAAGGTCAGATTGGGGAGGATGCTGCTAATCTTTTAGGAAGTATGCTAATTACCAAAATATATTTGGGAGCAATGTCTCGAGCGGATGTCTCTCAAGACGAACTAAATAAATTGCCTAATTTTTATTTCTTCGTGGATGAGTTTCAGTCCTTCGCTAATGAATCCTTTACGAATATTTTATCGGAAGCGAGGAAATATAAACTAAATCTTACTATTGCTCATCAATATATAGAACAAATGGAGGACGAAGTGAGAGCCGCTGTATTTGGTAACGTTGGGACGATGATTATTTTTCGTTTAGGTTCTTATGATGCGGAGATTTTTGAAAAAGAATTTTCGCCGGACTTTACAGCCGATGATATTGTTAATTTAGATTTTGCTCAGGTTTATTTAAAATTAATGATAGATGGTATTGGGTCGACCCCTTTTTCTGCGAGAACTTTACCTCCTATTGCTAAACCAACAATGTCTTTTAAGCAAGAAATAATAGAATCTTCACAAAAACAATTTGCTCAATTAAGAGACGAGGTAGAGAAAAATATAATTGATTGGTATACACCAGATATTGTGCAAAATAAACAGCCCGCTAAACAATTTAGTGGAAGTGAAAAAATTAGACTACAACCACAATCGTTTCAAAGAAATTATTCTAAAAAAACTCCTCGGATGAGTTTAAACGATTTACGGAACAGGAAAGATTATAAAAAAATTGATAATGTTACTTTAAAAAAGGAAAACAATTTAGAAAATAATCAAGATAAAAGAATTGAATTAAGAAAAGCTTTATCTAACGCCATTCAAAATGTCCAAAATAATGGCAGAGAAGAATTAAAAAAATCTTTTAATAAACAGACCGTTGGGTTAGAAGTTCAACCAGTGTCTGTCGTTCAGAGAAAACACGAGAATAAAAAAAATGAGGAGAAAAATGTAAAAGAAATATCTAAAGATACTTTAGAAAAAATGCTTTACGTTAAAAAACTAGATGAAAATAAATGATGAGGAGAAACATAAAAAATGGCTGTCTTTGACAGCCATTTTTTATGTTTTGTTTTTCTCTCCCTTTATCATCTTTGCGCAAATTGAAATAACGGAAATAATGTATGACTTAGCCGAAGGAAGTGATGGCGGAAGAGAATGGGTTGAAATTCATAATATGGCAACAGAAGAAATTAATTTGTTAGGGTGGAAATTTTTTGAAGCTAAGACCAATCACAAAATTGAATCACTTCCAGAAGGAGGTTCTGTTTTATTACCAAGCGGGGCTTATGCGTTAATTGTTGATAATTTTGAAAAATTTAAGATAGATTATCCAAATTTTTCAAGTCTAGTTTTTGCTTCTGCTTTTTCACTTTCTAACACAGGGGAAGCCTTTGTTATTAGAAATGCTGATTTAATTGACATTGATACTGTCAGTTATTTATCAGACTGGGGAGCCAATGGTGATGGTAATTCTCTTCAAAAAATTAATGGGGTTTGGTTGGCTTCCGCTCCTACTCCAGGAGAAGCCAATTATTTAAGTTCTCAACCCGAGAATGGTGGTGAAGAGAATGATTCAGAGGAAGATTCTCCTGAAGAGCCACAAAGCGAAATTCAATCTCAAACGACTCCTTCATCAGTGGTAACTCCCTATAAAATAAAACCGCAGATTTTTGGGACTATTATTTTGCCCCAAGATAAGCCTATTACAGGGGCTGATTTTCTTTTTGAAGGGATTTCCTGTGGATTGAAGAATGAACCTCTTGAAAACGAAAAGTATCAGTGGACTTTTGGTGACGGAGGAAAAGCTCAAGGACAAAAAGTTTTATATGCTTATCAATACCCAGGAGAATATATGGTGGTTTTACAAGTTATTTCTGGTAAATATGTGGGGAGTGACCGCTTAAAAATTAATGTTCTTCCCTCGAATATTACAATTTCTAACGTGGAATTTTCTCTTCCCAATAAACAATTCATTGAATTACACAACCCTTCTTCTTATGAATTAAACTTATCTTGGTGGCGATTAAAGGTAGATAATAATTATTTTACTTTTCCAAGAGATACTATTATTTTGCCAAAAAAATATTTAAAACTTTCATCTAAAACAACAGGTCTTTTTTCAAATCAAACCAATCAAATTAGTTTACTATATCCGAATGGAAGCGTCGCTTTTGTTTATAAAAAGAAAGAAGAAACAACTCAGAATATTCCTCTTCAAGAAAAAATAGTTATTCTTCCTACCAATCAAGTAGCTTCCATTCAAAAAATTACAGAACCAGAGGATTATTCTTCTGAAAAAGTAGAAGAAGACACAGAGAAAATTGTTTCCAATGAAGATTGGGAAATTCAAGATATCTCTTCATCTCAAAATCTCCAGGAGCAACCTTTAAAGCTGAAATCAAAAAAACCACTGTTTAACAAATGGACTGTTTTATTGGTAGGAGTTGTTCTTTTGGCTGTAGCAGGAATTGTTTTAGCCAGTAAACTAGATCAATAATTTTTCTATATAAACTTTGTCTTTTCTGCTACAATAAGTGATATGAAGAGAAAAATCCTTATATTTTCAACGGCCTATCACCCTTTTGTCGGTGGGGCAGAAGTAGCTGTTAAGGAAATTACGGAGAGAAACCCAGATTTAGAATTTCACCTCTTGACGGCGAAAATGGACAAACGACTTCCTCAACAAGAAAAAATTGGAAACGTTGAAGTTTTTCGGATGGGCATTGGTAATCCAATGATTGATAAATTACTCTTAGCATTTTATGGTTATCGCATAGCCATAAAATTAAAGAAACAACATAAGTATGATTTAATTTGGTCAATCATGGCAAGTTATGCTGGTTTAGCTGCTTCGAAATTCAAGCGGGGTTACCCACAGATTCCTTTTATTTTGACTTTACAGGAAGGAGATAGCCCCAAACATATACAAAAGCGGGCAAGGTTTGTTAAAGGACAGTTTAAAAATATTTTCAAAAGGGCTGACAAAATCCAGTGTATTAGCTCCTATTTAGCTGGTTGGGCAAAAAGAATGGGAGCAATTTGTCCGATTGATATTATTCCTAATGGGGTTGATGTTAAAAATTTTAATCAATTATTTTCAGATAAGCATCAAAAAGAACTTAAACATCAATTAGGAAAACAAGAGAAGGACAATTTTTTAATTCATACTGGGCGGTTGACTTATAAAAATGGCTTAGAAGATTTGATTAAATCTTTAATTTATTTACCATCTCATATTAAATTACTTTTGTTAGGAGAGGGTGAAGACAGGGAAAAATTGGTAAAAATTTCAAAAGAAAGAGGGTTAGAAAATCGGGTTAATTTTTTGGGCTTTGTTAATCAAGAAGAATTACCCAAGTATCTCAAAATTTCGGATATTTTTGTTCGCCCGTCTCTTTCTGAAGGTTTGGGCAATTCTTTTTTGGAAGCGATGGCAACGAAAACTCCTGTTATTGCTACACCAGTTGGTGGAATCCCAGATTTTTTGAAGGATAAAGAAACGGGTCTTTTTTGTAGAACTAAAGACCCTGAATCTATCGCTGAGCAAGTTAAATTATTTCTTGAAGATAAATTATTAAGAGAAAGAATAATTATCAATGCTTATAAAATGGTTCGCCAGAAATACGATTGGGATGTTATTGCTAAAGCTATGAACAAACTTTTTTCACATAAGATATGAAGATTTTAATTACAACTGGAATATATCCTCCTGATATTGGTGGTCCAGCCACTTATTCAAAACTGCTTTTTGATGAATTACCCCAACGGGGGATTGATGTAGAGGTGTTGTCTTTTGGTGAAGTTAGACATTTACCCAAGATTATTCGTCATTTGTTTTATTTTTTTAAGATAATCAAGAGAATTAAGGGCTGTGATGTAATTTATGCTCAAGATCCCGTGAGTGTTGGTTTGCCAACCATGCTGGCTAATATTTTTTTAAAGAAGAGATTTTTTATTAGAATTGCTGGGGATTACGCTTGGGAACAAGGAGTGCAAAGATTTAGAGTTAAAGATAATTTGGACATCTTTTCTTTAAAAAATAATTATGGTTTTGTTGTTAAGTTTTTCAAAAAAATTCAAACTTGGGTGGCTAAGCGGGCAGAAAAGGTTGTTGTTCCAAGTCACTATTTTAAGAGTATTATCTTAAATTGGGGAATTGAATCTAAAAAAATTGAAGTTATTTATAATGGGATAAAAATAAACGAGCCAAGAGTCCATAAAGTCGAAAGTAAGGTGTTGTTGTCGGTAGGGAGGTTGGTGCCATGGAAAGGTTTTAAAGTATTAATTGAAACAATACCGGATATTTTACAAGAAATTCCAGAAGCAAAGTTGGTAATAGTTGGCAGTGGTCCGCAAAAAGAAGAATTAGAACAAACAATTGAAAAACTTAATTTGGAGGATAAGGTTATTTTAGTTGGGCAGTTAAGTCGAGATAAATTATTAAAACAAAAACAACTAGCTGATATCTTTGTTCTTAACACTAATTGGGAAAGTTTTTCATTTGATACAGTGGAAGCGATGGCGCTTGGTTTGCCCGTATTAGCTACTAAAGTGGGCTCGTTACCGGAATTAATTGAAAATAATCAAGAAGGGATTTTAGTTGAACCCAATGACAAAGAAGCCATTAAAAATGCTGTTATAAAAATTTTTCAAAATGATAATTTTAGGCAAACTCTTGTTCAAAACGCTTACGAGAAATCAAAACAATTTTCTATTCAAAATACTTTAGATAAATTAGAAAAATTATTGAGAGAGGGTATTCTTTATACAGAATTAATGGAGAGCAAGAAAGAGTTTGAAGAAGATGGGGGATTCATTGTAGCAAATTCTCTAAAGGAAACTTTGGAAAAATATAAAAAATAAAATTTTTGATATAATGAAAATAGTATGAATATTTTGATGATTAGCGTAGATAAGAAAATATTTGATGAGAACAGCTCTGTTCGGCGAAGGATGGTTGATTATGGCACAGTGACTGATAATTTACATATTATTGTTTTGAATAGAAAACTTAAAGATGGCGGAATTAAAAAAAATCTAAAAATAAGTGAAAGAGTTTTTATTTATCCAACTAATTCTCTTAATAAATTTCGTTATATTTTAGACGCAAAGAGAATAGGAGTTCAACTAAAAAATATTGACTTAGTCACGGCTCAAGACCCTTATGAAACTGGGTGGATTGCTTGGAAAGTGGCCAAAAAATTAAAAGCTAAGCTGGAATTTCAAATTCATACGGATATTTTTAGTCCTTATTTTATCAAACATTCTTGGGCTAACCGAATTCGGTCTTGGTTGGCTAAATTTTTATTACCCAAAGCTGACCATCTTCGGGTTGTTTCCAAAAGAATAAAGTTATCTTTGTCTAAAAAATTACAAGAAAAAGTAACAATTTTGCCGATTTTTGTTAGCCCCACTTTTATTCAAGTTTCTGAACCTGATTTTGACTTAAAACAAAGATATTCTCAATTTAAATTTATTATGGTGATGGTAAATCGTTTGGAAAAGGAAAAAAATATTTCAATGGCAATTAATGCTATGGTAAGAGTTGTAGAGATTTTTCCCAAAACAGGGTTAATTATAGTTGGAAAAGGTTCTTTTAAAAACTCCTTGAGAAAGCAAGCCAGAAGACTGGGTTTAGAAGAAAATATTATTTTTAATAAATGGACAGATAATCCGGTTACTTATTATAAAACAGCTAATTTATTTCTTTCCACTTCTAATTATGAAGGCTATGGTTTATCTTTGGTTGAGGCAATTTTCTCTCATTGCCCGATTTTGACTACTAAAGTTGGTATTGTTGGTGAGGTTTTAAGTAGCAATAATTCTTTTTTGTGTGATGTGGGTGACCAAAATTGTTTTTCTCTAAATATGATAAATGCTCAACAACACCCAGAACTCTTGGAAGAATTTCAACAAAAAGCCTACACTGACTGTTTGAAAAAAATTCCCCAAACTGAAGAGGAAGTTTTGGATATTATCCAGAAATCTTGGTCTGAGACTATTGATAAAATTTAAATATGAAAAAAGGGGAAAACAATTATACTTTTATAGATAGTCAGAATTTGAATTTAAGTATTCAAGCTCTGGGTTGGAAATTAGATTTTGCTAGATTTAAAATATATTTAAAAGAAAAATATCAAGTAAAAAAAGCTTTCATTTTTGTTGGTTATGTTGAAGGAAATAATGATTTATATAAGTTTTTACAAGATGCCGGTTTTATTTGTATTTTTAAGCCTACTCTTGAATATAAAGATGGAACCACAAAAGGAAATGTTGATGCAGAATTAGTTTTACAGACAATGATTGAATATGAAAATTTTAACAAAGCTGTTATTGTAAGTGGTGATGGAGATTTTTATTGTTTAATAAAATATTTATTAGAGAAGAACAAATTAGAGGTGGTTTTGATTCCAAATTATTTTAAATTCTCTGCTCTATTGAGGTTCAAAATAGTTCGACCTTATTTAAGATTTATGAATAATTTGGATAAGAAGCTTTCATATAAAAAGAAAAGGCCCCACAAGGACGGTACCTTGTAGGGTGGTCTTTTCCGTTGGTGATTACTAATATAATATATTATCCATAAAAAAAGTCAAGTATGAAAATATTGATATTAACCCAAAAGGTAGATAAAAATGATGATGTTCTTGGTTTTTCCCATGGGTGGATTGCTGAATTCGCTAAACACTGTGAAAAAGTCACAGTGGTTGCTTTAGGAGTAGGGGAATGTGATTTACCAAGGAATGTGGAAATATTTTCCTTGGGAAAGGAAAATATTAGTCAAAAGTCAAAAGTCCATAAAGTTGAAAGTAAATTAAAATATATTTTTAATTTTTATAAATACATCTGGCAAGAGAGAAAGAGCTACGATACTGTGTTTGTCCATATGAATCCAGAATATTTGGTGTTAGGAGGTATTTTGTGGCGTCTCTGGCATAAGAAAATCGGATTGTGGTATACACACAAGGCAATTAATTTTAAGTTATACTTAGCAAGTAAATTGGCGGATATTATCTTTACAGCTTCACCTGAAAGTTTTGGTTTGAAAAACAAAAAAGTAAAGGTTGTTGGTCATGGAATTGATACTAATCAATATAATCTTGTCCAACCATTGGCAAATAATGGTTTCTTAAAGATTTTGTGTGTTGGTCGGATTTCTCCTATAAAAAATCAACAACTTCTAATAGAAGCTGTGGACTTGTTGGTACGACAATATAGCTATGAAAATCTTAAGGTTGATTTAGTTGGTCCGGTAACATCAGAAAAAGATATAAAGTATCGAGATAAGTTAAAAAAGATTGTCGAAGATAAAAATATTCCATCTCTCGTCAATTTTGTCGGGAGTGTTCCTAATAGAGATATTATAAAAAAATATCAAGAAGCTGGTTTAAGTATTAATCTTTGCCCAACCGGGGGGATGGATAAGGTCGTTTTAGAATCCATGGCTTGTGGCATTCCGGTTGTTGTTTTGAACAAAACTTTTGAAAACACACTGCCAGCAAGGTTTATTCTTAAAAATGATAATGCTCATGAGTTAGCCGAGAAGATAATAGAAATTTCTAAAGAAAGTAGACCTCAAATAGAACTTAGATCAGAAATAGTTAAACGGCACAGTTTAGAAAATCTAATTAAAAATATTGTTAATTCTTATCATGTCTAAAGATATTATTAGTTTTAAAAAATATTTGCTTTCCTTAGTTTTCAAATCGAAAAAAGTAGGTGTTTTGATGTATCACTCAATTTCTAATGATGGGCGGTTTTTGTCGGTTTCTCCTCAAAACTTTGAAAAACAGTTAGCTTTTTTAAAGAAGAAAAATTTTAATGTTGTCAGTCTTGGAAAGTTAGAAGAGTTTCTTAAGGAGCAAACAGGTTTTACTTATAAAACAATCATCTTAACTTTTGATGACGGTTATTCAGACAATTTTTCTGTGGTATTTCCTTTAATTAAACAACACAATTTTCCCATTATTATTTTTTTGGTGATTGATTTGGTTGGAAAGAAAGGGTATTTAAGTTGGAGCGAAATAAAAGAAATGCAGGCTTCTGGATTGGTAGAGTTTGGCTGTCACACTATGAGTCATCCTGACTTAACTAAAATTTCTGGGGAAGAATTGGCTAGAGAAATTAAAGAAAGTAAACAAATTCTAGAAAATGAATTAAAAATCAATTGTAACTACTTTTCTTATCCCAAGGGCATTTTTAATGAACAAGTAACAAATAAAGTGAAGGATTCCGGTTATAGGTTGGCTTTTACAGTTAAAGAAGAGTGTGTAAACAGTAAAGGCCAGATTTTTGAATTACCTCGTTTATCAATAGATAAAAGCACTACTTGGTGTCAATTTTTAGGTAAAATTTCTGGTTTGCAATTTATTAAAGGAAAAATATGATTAAAGAAAATTTAACAATTTGTTTTTTTGGGATTTATGACCCAGAATATTCAAGGAATAAAGTACTTATTTCTGGTTTAAAACAAAATGGTGTAGAAGTGATAAAATGTCATTCAGATAAAAAAGGAATTTTAAAATATTTTGATCTCACAAGAAAACATTGGAAAATTCGCAAAGATTATGATGTACTATTTGTGGCTTTTCCAGGATTTCAAGCAATGATATTGGCGAGATTTTTAACTCACAAAAAAATAATTTTTGATTGTTTTGCTCCACTCTACGAATCAGAGGTTTTAGATAGACAAAATACTAAACAAGGAAGTTTTAAAGCTAAATATTATTGGTGGCTTGACAAAACATCAGCTAAATTAGCAGATGTTGTCTTGCTGGATACCAACGAGCATATAAAATATTTTGTTGAAGAATTTAAAATAAAAAAAGAAAAGTTTAGAAGAATTTTTATAGGAGTGGATAATTTTTTCTTAAGACCAAATTCTAAAAAAACAAAAAACAATCAGTTTGTTGTTCATTTTCATGGAACGAATATCCCTTTGCAAGGAATTGAATATATTCTTAAAACGACTTTTTTGTTAAAAAAACATTTGGATATAAAATTTGTTTTTGTTGGTCCGAATATAGTTGAGGATAATCGCTATTCTTTTTCTAACACAAATAATGTTGAATTTCTCGGAAAAGTTGGTTATTTTAAAATACCAGATTTTATTGATAATGCGGATATCTGCCTAGGAATTTTTGGAGATACAATTAAAACAAAAAGAGTTATCCCCAACAAGGTTTTTGAGTGTGTTGCAAGAAGGAGGGTAATTATAACAGCTGATACTTCTGCTATCAGAGAATTATTTGATGAAAATGATTTATATCTGATTTCTTCAGCAAGTCCTAATGCTTTAGCAGAAGCAATTTTGTTCCTAAAAAATAACCCTGATAAGCTGGAAAAATTGGCCCAAAATGGTTACAATAAGGTTGTTCAGAATTTAACCCCTACTATTTTAGGTGCTAAGTTAAAGGATATTATTCAGAGTTTAGCTTGATTTTATTATGCAAAAAAAAGATAAGATTTTAATAACTGGTTCAGCTGGTTTTATGGGGTGTCATCTTTTTGATCAATTATTAGATGAGGGACACAATGTTTATGGAGTAGATAATTTATCTGGGGGTTTTTTAAAGAATGTTTCTAATAAAGAAAGGTTTACCCAATTAGATTTAAAAGATAGACAGAAAGTAGCAGATTACATAAATATTTTAAAACCAGATATTATTTTTCATTTAGCTGCAGATGCTACGGAAGGGAGAAGCCAGTTCACTCCCTTTAGTGCTTTGGATAACAATTTAGTGGCTTATTTGAATTTATTGATTCCCGCTATTAAAAACGGACTTAAAAAAATGATATTAACCAGTTCAATGAGTGTTTACGGAGCACAGCAAACACCTTTTTTAGAAAGTATGACACCTCATCCAGAAGATATTTATGCTATGGCAAAAAGTGGAATGGAAACTTCTACAAAAGTTATGTCAGAAGTCTATGGCTTCAAATATGTAATTATTCGCCCTCATAATGTCTATGGTCCGAAACAAAATCTTATAGATCCCTATCGTAATGTAATCGGTATTTTTATGAACCGATTATTAAACGGCAAACATTTTTTTATTTATGGGGATGGCGAACAAAAAAGAGCTTTTTCATATATTGATGATGTAACACCAGCTATGATTAAAAGTGCTTTTTCTGAAAAATGCGAAGGGAGAATAATAAATATTGGTGGTGATGAACCAGTTACTTTAAATGAATTATCTGATGTTGTTTTAAAAAGTTTTTTTAGCTCTGATGACATTCCCAAGGAATTTAATCCAGTTCATATGGAGGACAGGCCCCAAGAGGTTAAATATGCTTTCAGTAGTCACAAAGTGGCCGAGGACCTTTTGAATTTTAAAAATAAAACCAATTTAAAGGAGGGAATTTTAAAAATGATAGAATGGGTAAAAACTATAGGACCACAGGACTTTAAATACATACAAGATTTTGATTTAGATCATTCCAAACTTCCTAAAACTTGGAAAAATAAATTAATGTAATATCTATGAGAATTTGTTTCTTTGGTGGTTACAATCCTAATTATTCTCGGAATAAAATACTTATTCAAGGTTTAATTTTGAATGGTGTTGAAATTATTGAATGTCGGACAGAACTAAGGGGAATAATTAAATACTTTGATTTAATTAAAAAACACTGGAAAATTCGTAAACAATATGATGTTTTATTGGTGGCTTTTCCTGGTTGGCATGCTGTTGTCTTAGCTAAATTTTTAACACGAAAACCGATAATTTTTGATGCTTTTGTGTCTGTCTATGATTCAACTGTCTTTGATAGGAAAAACACCAAAAAAAGAAGCTTAAAGGCAAAATATTTTTGGTTAATGGACTGGTTAGCTTGTAAATTAGCTGATAAAGTTTTATTGGATACCAACGAACATATTAAATATTTTGTTGAAGAATTTGGTCTAAATGAAGGAAAATTTGTAAGGATTTCTGTTGGAGCAGATGACAGTGTTTTGAGACCAATTAAAGTTGAAGACAAAAGAAGAAAGAGTAAATTTATTGTTCACTATCACGGAAATGTTATTCCTTTACAGGGGGTAAAGTATATTTTAGAATCAGCTAAATTACTTAAGTTGTATAAAGATATTCAATTTAATTTGATTGGTTCAAGAGTTAAAAGATGGTATGAAAAAAGTTTTTCTGGTAATGTTAATTTTATTGAAAATGTTCCTTATGAAAAATTAGCAGAATATATTTCACAAGCAGATATTTGTTTGGGAATTTTTGGTGACACCAATAAAACACAAAGAGTTATCCCCAATAAAGTTTATGAATATATGGCTTGTCAAAAGCCAATAATTACAGCTGATACTCCAGCGATTAGGGAATTGTTCAATGAAAATGATTTGCATTTAATTCCAACTGCCAGTCCTGAGGTTTTAGCCAAGGCAATTCTTAAGTTGAAAAATGATTCTGCTTTAAGAGAAAAATTAGCAGAGAATGCTTATAATCGGTTTATCCAAATAGCTACTCCAAAAATTTTAGCAGGAGAATTAATAAAAATTATCAATAAATCCCGTTAGAAATTTGTTAAAATAAAGTATATTAGTTAAATGAAAATATATAGTAAAAAATTAATAATTAAACAAAAGGTGTTTGTATAGAAACAAACTATTTTTAACGGGATGAAATATAAAAACCTAATATATTTTCAAAATGGTTCTATCGGTGATTTTTTAATGACGATTTTCTTTTTGGAAAATATTCATTTAAATGATGATTCAATTGTTCTGAATGTAATAGTTCCTAAGAATTTTAAGTTTCTTTCTCAAATTGCCAAAGAATATTCCTATCTAAAAATAATTTTAGCTAATAGAAAAAGTGCGAAAGGCCTATTAGGAATTTTAAGTTTATTCAGATTTGTTTTTTCTAAAAACTTGATTATTACTGCTCCCACTCCGGGGAAACTTTCTTTGTCTATAAAAATAATAGCTAAAAAAATGGCTTTTTTTAGAGGAAGTCGGTTAATTGGTTTTGAGGACGGTCAAAAAATCAATAAGTTGATTTATTCAAAATTGTTGAAATATAACACCAAAATTATTTATCCAGATTTTTTAAAAATTGTAATTAGAGAATTAGGTTTTGAAGTTAAAAAAGAAATTCCAAGGTTAAAATATAATAAGGATGAAAACGTTTTGGCAGAATTAGGGTTGGAAAAGGGCACATACATCATTTTTAATCCTTTGGCGGCAACTCAAGGCAGAAGTTTCAACCAAGAAGAAATTATTGAAATTATAGATTTTATCAAAACCTTTCCCCCTAAAATTAAAATTATTTTGACTGGGGGAAAAACTGATAAAGAAATTTTAAATACTTTTGCAGACAAAGCTATTATTTTGATTAATCCAGACATAACAAGATTGTGCACTTTGTTGGATAACTCCAAATTATTTATTGGGGTTGATACAGGGACTTCTCATTTGGCGTCTTTCTTGCAGGTAAAATCTTTGGTTATCGCTATAAATGGGACTCCTAATTGGCTTCCTTATTACAATTCTAAAGCAACTATTTTGTATACAATTGATGGCTGTCAGCATGGCATTTATGAAGGGCGAGAACATTTGGAAAGCTGTCGGGGTGATATTTTAAGATGTTTAGACAATGTACCGATGATCGTTATCGAAAAATATTTGAAAGCTTTATCAATATGAAAAAAGAGATAAACAGAAAAAGAATAGGATTTTTTCTCATTGGTCTTTATGGTGGTGGGGGGGAAAAGGTTGTCTTAGATTTAGCTAAAGGGTTTCTGGAAGATGGTTTTGTGGTTGATTTACTATTATTTAGTAGAGAAGGGTCTTGGAAAGACAGAGTAGACTCAAAAATAAATATTATTGACCTAAAAGTTTCAAGAATTTTATTTTCCATTTTTCCAATAATGAAATATTTCAGAAAAGAAAGACCCGTAGCTATTTTAGGCACTTCAGAACATGCTAATTTAATTTTAATTTTAGCTAAAATAATTTCAAGAACAAAAACTAAAATTTTAGTTCGTGTGGGGATGACTTTTTCTGATTTATTTAAGAATTATAAGAATAAGAGAGATAAATTAATTCCTTTTTTAATTAAAATTTTCTACCCAAGGGCCAATACAATTATTGCTAATTCTAAAAGTGTGGCTCAAGATTTGGTAAAGACAAGTAAGTTATCAAAAAACCTAATCAAAGTTATTTATAATCCCAAATTTATTCAAGAGATAAAAGAAAAGTCAAAAGTTTGTAAAGTCAAAAGCCAAAAGTTTTTAACGGAAAAATTTACTATTTTGGCAGTAGGAAGATTAGAAAAACAAAAAGATTTTACAACTTTAATTAAAGCTTTCAGTTTGGTAAAAAATAAAATAGATGCTCAATTGATAATTTTGGGAGAAGGTGGGCAGAAAAAAGAATTAAAGAATTTAATTCTAGATTTGAATTTGAAAGATGTTTCTCTATTAGGGTATCCCAATGACGAATATTCTTATTTCTATATGAGAAATTCAGATGTTTTTGTCTCTTCTTCGCTATGGGAAGGTTTCTCTAATTCTCTAATAGAAGCAGGAATTTTTGGTTTGCCGATTATTGCCACAGATTGTGGTTCAGGTTCACGGGAATTATTGGCCCCAAACTCCGACTTTAATAAACAATTAGAAAAAGGTAAGATAGAATATGCCGAAAATGGTATTTTGGTAGCTAAAAGGGATGGAGAAAAAATGGCGGAAGCTATCTTAGTTTTGGTTAAAGACGAAAAATTGAGAAATAATTATTCTCAAAAAATAAGAGGAAAAACCAAGGAATTTGAAATTGAAGAGATTTTAAAACAATATAAAAAATTATTGTGAAAGTGTATCAATCAAAAAAAGAATTAATTCAAAATTTAGTTGATGAGAAGGATGTGGTTTTAGATGTGGGTTTTTGGGGGCAAGCGATTGGTATTGATAATCCAGATTGGGTGCATAATATTTTGAAATTTCAAGCCAAAGAAGTTTTTGGAGTGGATTTATCTTTTGATGAAAATCAATTAGAAAATATCAGAAACTATAAGAAACAGTCAGCAGAAAATTTTGATTTTGATAAAAAATTTGATGTAATTTTTGCTGGTGATTTAATTGAACACCTTTCTAATTTAGGTTTATTTTTGGATGCTTGTAAGAGAAATTTAAAAGATGACGGTAAATTGATAATTACAACACCTAATTGTTTTGGTTTGTTTAATATTATCGAAAAAATGTTTAAAAGAGAACCAGAGGTAAACAATGATCACACCGCCTACTTTAATTTTATTGTGTTAAAAAAACTCTTAGAAAAAAACGGTTGGAAAGTGGTAGAAGAAAAATATTTAGACGATAGTTGGTCTAAGTATAAACAGAGTTTTAAGAGAAAATTTTTGTATTTAATTTATAAATTTATCTCTTTGTTTACTAATAAGTTTTTAGAAACAATTGTAATTATTGCCAATAAAAAATGAGTAAAAATAAAACAGTAATTTATACAGCCATTTTTGGCGGAAAGGATAATCTAATTGAGCCCAAATTTATTCCTGAAGGGTGTGATTTTGTTTGTTTTACAGACCAAGATTTTGTCTCAAATGTTTGGCAAGTAAAAAAGGTTAAACCTAAATTTGAAGATCCTGTCAGAAATGCCAGAATGTATAAAGTTTTCCCTCATAAATATTTATCTGAATATGAAATAAGCGTTTGGATAGATGGAAATCTTTTATTAAGAGGGGATATAAATGAATTAATAAAAAAATATCTAAACGATGTTAACTTGGCTGTTTTTAGTCATAACCAACATACAAAAAGGTGGAAAAAGCTTTTTTGGATTGAAGATAAGGAAGATTGTCGAGATTGTCTTTATGATGAAGCGGAATATCTTTTAAAAATTGAAAAAGATGGAAAATATAAAGATAATCCTGAATTGATGGAGAAACAAGTTGAAAGATACAAGCAAGGGGGATATCCTCAGCATAATGGGTTGGCTGTGACAATGGTAATTTTAAGAAAGCACAACAAAGAGGATGTTGTTCAAACTATGGAGGATTGGTGGCAAGAAATTCAAAAGGGCAGTCGTCGGGACCAGTTAAGTTTTAATTATGTAGCTTGGAAAAACAAATTAAATTTTGTTTATATGAGAGGAGATTCCAGAAGGAATAATTGGTTTCTACACAAGCAACACAAAGTTAGAATTTATAAAAAATGATAGAAAATATTCCTAAAGTCAGTGTCGTTATAGTTACTTTTAATCGTCCTGATTATGTTCCTTTAGCTATCCAAAGTGTTTTGGACCAAACATTTCAAGATTTTGAAATTATTGTTGTGGATAACGGGATAGAAAAACCAGCTGAGTCAATAGTTAAAAAATTTAATGATGCCCGGATTAAATATTTGCCTCAAGTTGAAAATACAGGTTGCTCCGGAGGTAAAAATGTTGGCATAAAATCTGCTCAAGGTGAGTATGTTGCTTTTCTTGATGATGATGATGTTTGGTTGCCTGAAAAATTAGAATTACAAATAGAAGTTTTAGAAAAAGCTTCTTCTGATACGGGCTTTTGTTTTACTGCCATTACTGAGGTTAGGGATAAAGGAGAAATTAATTCTCAAGTTCCAGGGGGGGAAGATGATTATTTTGAATTCGCGCTTAGAAAATTTAATGGGTTTCTTTCAAGCACTTTGGTTATCAAAAGAGATGTCTTTGAAGAGGTAGGATTATTGAGTGAAGATTTCCCCAGTCACACTGATATTGATTTAATTATACGGATTACTAAAAAATACCGAGGAGTCGCTATCAATAAGCCACTTATTAGAATGTGTTTGAAGAGCAATCATGAACAAATGGGCAGTAGTTACAAAAGAAGAATTGTTGGAAGACATCTGCTTTTGGATAAATATAGAGAAGATTTTGAAAAAAGACCTCTAATTTTATCAAAGCACTTGATGTTGTTAGCTAAATTTTATAGGAACGATGGGCAGTATAAAGAAGCAAGAAAAATGTTTTTAAAGACATTCAAAACTTATTTTAGACCTGTAGCTTTGATGCACTATATCAGTTTGTTGTTCAATGGGTTAGGGTATCGATTGTTTAAATTTATTAAACGCTTATTCTGATCCAGTTTCCAGGAAGACGGTCATCCATATTTATTTTTAAATCGTTATACCATGGAGTAGGGGCAATTACAGTTTTGTTTGAATTAGAATTTAACCAAGCTCCCCACCAACTGAAAGAACTATTGGCAATTATTTGGTGTTTGCATTTGCTCATTGCAATTAGCGCTTCGTAATCTGGCAAGTTTTTGTTTTCTATATAATAAACATTATCAAGTTTAAGATTTTGTTTGCACCATTCTATGTCATCTGAAAAGACAAAAAAGAAAGGATTGGTTATTTTTTCTGATATAAGTTTAATTGCTTTTTCATAATATCTAAGTGGTAAGGCAGTATGTCGTTCATTTTTTTTTGGATCTTGTGAATAGTCCCCATGTCGAACGTGTAAAGCGACAGAGTTATTTCCCGCTGTTAAAATTTTTTTGTTTAATTTATTAAAACTATCTGACGAGGAATTTTTTAAAGTAAATTCTTTTCTGATTATATCTTTAACATCTTGGAAGTACTTTTCACTTTGCCAATAACCTTCTAAATAGGAGTTGTTTTTTGTTGATAAAATTGAACTATCAAAATCTCTACTTTTTTCTTTTTTATATTTTGATAAAAAAGGTATTTTAGAAAATTTTTTTAATTTCTTTATTTCCTCTCGTGTAGCTATATTTTCAGTAATATTAAAATTATTTAATTTATATTGTCGAATACTATTTTTTTGTTGATATCTATTGATATCCAATTTGAGAGTTGTTTTTTTGATGTTTGCTAGATGTCTACCAAGAGCATATTGGAAAAGTTGATTACCCAATCCACCATTTAATTTTGTTATTATCATAGTTTCCTTTTAATTTTGATGAGTGTTTTGTAAATTAGAGGGGCGTGGTATTTTAATTCTCGTTTAATTTTAGTTTTGATATTAGTTTGGACTAATTTATTTTGTTTGAATTGTTTGGCGGGGGCAGAAATATCATCTTTGCCCACCAAATCCATATAAAGATGGAGACGGTCAAAAAAAGTTTTTTTGTCGTTCTCGTTTTTTATATTATCTTCCACATATTTTAGATGTTTCAATTTATCTGGTCGTCTTTCAAACCATTCATAATATTCTATATAACGAAAAATTAATTCATCAATATCTGCTGGAATATTTATTGTAAAAGTTTTTTCTTTATCTTTTATTTCTAATTTTTGTTTGTTTTCCAATAAGGAATTAGAGTAATCATCACGTATTTTGACATTTTTGAATTTAGGCAGACCTTCGTGAACGTCAAATCGCAATACTAACATTTCTCCAAAATAAAAATCTACTTTGGTGTGTTTGGTATTTTCATTGGAAGAAACTCTTATTTCAAAATTGTGTTTTTCAACATAAACATTCCCAATAATTAAGATTTTTTGGATTAATTCTTTTTTATTATCACAAATAATATCCAAATCACTTCCAGTATAATAAGCGGGGAAATGCTCGGGTTTCTTAATAAGAATATAATTTAAATCTTCAATTTCTTTAAAGATTTCAGCGATATTTATTTTTGGGATATTGTCCATATTTTATTCTTTTATGAGAATTAAAGCTTCTTTATAACCTTGGCTCTTTAAAATAGCTGTTCGGTGTAGTCCATTCCTAATTACATATTTATTTAATTGAAACTCATCTGTGATGATATAGTTTAATTCATGTGGGGGTGAGAGATAAGAAAAATCTTTTATTAGGTTGCTAAATTTTTGAGGACTGTAATCATCGGTGATATAAATACCACTAAACTCTTTGATATATTCTTCATATATTTCAGGTTGACCTGTAAGAAATTTATAGTGAGGGGAGTCTTTTAACGGCATAATCTCTGTTGAAAATGAATGACGAGTGCCTGTTAAAATGTGGCAATAAATTGAATCTATTGGGACTTTTTTTAAAGTAAAGTGTGAAAAGGATTTAATATGATGGGGGACAGGGATAATTTGATTAGGAGTTTTGGTGAAATGTTGGAGACCTTCTTTGTATCCTAACACTCTGAGAAGATAATCTACATGGTGTTCAGAATCAGTGGCATGAATAACATGTTCTTCTATTCTACTACCGTCTGCTTTTTTGGGGTTGAATTGATTTCGTATTTTGTCTTTTAAATCTTTTACTCGTTGACATTCTATATGGCGAAATTCTCCTCGTCCTCTTAAGATTTCTTCTGGTCTATGATTGATCGCCAAAACAACCGCTACATTAGGGTTTTTACTTTTTTTTATGTATTTTGTCTTTTTTCTTATATGGACTTTAGGAATATCATCATTAGCATAAACTTGGTCAATAAATTTTTTAATCTTATCCGTTTGGTATAAAAAAACCTTCTGAATTTCTATTTCAGGATAATTACGAATAATATCAATTATTTCAGGAGCATGTTTAAAACCGTTACTCCATAAAATAAAGACACAATGCTGAGATTTGTTATTTGGTGTCTTTTGCATGATATTTTTTTAAACAAACCAGTAATTTATTTGGGAGAATTTTTTTAATAACTTCTCTAAATTTGTGTTTAAATCTTTTCCTAAAAAAATATGTTTTGAAAAAGAATTTTCCAAAAGTTGCGTTATAAAATTCTCCCAAGAAAAAATGGATTTTTCTAATAATTGGATTAAACAAAAATAATTTATTAAAAAAAGATAAATTTGGATTGATTTTTTCTTTTTTTACCCACCAGACATGAGGACCCTCGGCGCACCCCCCCCATTTTAATTTTTTAAAGTATTTATTGACAGCAATTGTTACTCCAGGTGATGTTTTACTGTGATAGTCATCGCCAGCAATAATTCCTCCCACTTTCACTTTTGGCACCCATAACCGTAAGTCATTTAAGCACCCTATATAAGAATGGTCGGCATCAATATAGACAAAATCAAGATTGTTAGGGGTATCTTTGAGAGCATCTCTTGAAGATTTTCTTATGTGTTCATAGCGCTGACCAAACTTTTTTAACCTTTCAATTGTTTTTTGATAAATATAATCTAATTCTGGTTGTTTCTTATTCATACCATCATTATATGTCCAACGATTTTTGTATGAATCTACCCCATATAATTTTTTTACATTGGTATTACTTAATATATTTTCTGAATTCCCTCCAAAAGCTACTCCGAGTTCTACAGCGATTTCAGCTCCATTTTTATTTATTAAGGCAGAAACTATTTTATGTCGGTCATCCCACGGTTCTTTGGTGTTTTTCTCTATTTGGATTTCCATTATTTTAGATTTTATCATAAAGTTGTTGTTGTTGCACTGCTTTATCTATAGGTGAAATTAGCTTATAATTAGCATTATGTGTGATTTTTCCTCTAAAAAAAATAGAATTTTTCCTAAAATTAAAGAATTTAAAGCTCATTTAAAAAATGACTTAGATGAAATGCACCTGATAATTTCCCCTCACTTTGATGACGCAGTAATTTCAATGGGGGGGTTCTTAACATCCTCGTTGAGTGAACAAATTTATATTGTTACTGTCTTCGGGGGGAGACCTAAAATCCCATTCTCTAGTAAATGGGATAGTAAATGTGGTTTCAAGAACAGTGATGAAGCTATCCTAAAACGAAGAGAAGAAGAAAAAAAAGCTTTTTCTTTTTTAGATATTCCTAAATCTAATTATCTTAATTTTAATTATTTTGAGAGACAACATAGGGACAAGCTTAAAGAGAAATATTACAGCGAAGAAGAATTAAGGTTTAAAATCAAATCAGATTTAATTTCTTTTTTGTCTAAAAATAAGAAAAAGAAGTGCTTTATTTATGTTCCAGCAGTTCCTTCGCATATAGACCATAAGATAATAACTAATGCAGTTGTTTCTATAGCTTCTGATCCAGATAATTTTTTTATATGTTTTTATCAAGATATGCCTTACACTTCAAATTTAATTTCTAAAAATGATAATGATTTTTTTGTTCCCCAAAAAGAATTAGAAAAAAGATTTAATTTAAGTGTCATTCCTATGTATATAAGAGTTAGAAGTGGAGAAGGGAGAAAAAAGAAAAAAGCTATTAAACTTTATTGTTCTCAATATTCTAAATTGAAATCACACCTGAGAAGAGCTAATAAGACAATAAAAAAACAGTTAAAATTTTTCGGTATTCAAGAAAAATCTAGTGAAATTATTTACTTACTTAGCAGAATTCATGAATAATTTTTTCCATATTTTTTTAACAAACCCACCTTCCATGCCTTATATTTTACCCATCGTCTAATGGGGTAAGGTAATTTGGGGGCGTCTCCACCTAAAGCTCTCCATTTTTTGTAATAATGATCCCATTGTGGATTAATAACTTTGTTCCAGAATTTTTTTCTCCACCATGGGTGAACAATCAAAGTATCAATTTTTTCTCTCTTTGGGGGGCAACAGTAAGTTTCTGGTAATTCATAAGGGGTTAAATTAAATTCTTGTAGCATTAGATTTAATATTTGCATATCCCCACTTATTTTATTTGCCCATTCATTGGTTTTTTTATAACACCATTCTTTTAGAATTTCTGGGTTTTTGATAGTATCACTTAAAACCAAGCTTCCGCTAGCAAAAACTTCTTTTTCTAAATTATAACCAACAAAATTTCCTTTAATGCCTTCTTTGAGAGTTGTTTTTTTGTGTTTGTGCATGGCAATCCCTGACGGAAAGGATCGTCCTAAAAATGAGATATCTCCTTTGATTAAAATATCCGCATCTAACCAAACTACAATAGAGTATTGGCTTAAAAGAGAGAAATTTTCATAGCGAGCAAAGGCCATTTTGGAAATTCTTTTGAAATTTTCTGCTTGAATCTGCGAAATATTAAATTTTTGGAAAATACATGGACAAATACTTCTTAATAAGTTTTTATTTTTATCACTTAAATTATATTCAAAGATTATAACATCGTGGGGAATCTTAGGTGGATTATTTTTTAAGCCAAAAAGAATTGTCCCCCCCGCAAAAGCCCAATTATTGGTAATTCCCATTGTAAAAGCAACTTTTTTATCTTTGGATTGTTTCCTTGTTTTGTTTTTTGACATATTTTTTTATAAAATTGTACAATCTTAATTTTTTAAGAATTTTTTTCAGTAGACTGAAAATTCCTTTTTCTCTTTTTCTTCTAAATAAATGTTTATCAGTATAATCATCTGCTTGGTCATCTATTTTAATGAGTTTAGGATGAATAAGAGGAAATAGTAATTCTTTCATTGGTAACCTTATTTTATTGATAGTTTTATTTGAAGTCATTTCTAACTTACGAGAACTTTTATTTGAACCAATATTAGAAACAAGGTTTGTATTAGGAATTATATTTACTCCTTTATTATTTAAAATTGTATATAGATATTGGTAATCCCATGTATTTACCAAATTATGGTAAGCATTATCAAAAATATTTAACCAATATAATTGAGCTTCTTTTTTCTTAAAAATATTTTCTATTTTCTTCTGTCTTTTAAATTCGGGAAATGTTTTCATTTTGACATTATAATGTTTCCAAGCCCTTCTCCATGTTGCCCATCCCCAGCAGTGAAAGTAATTTGAGAAATAATAGCTTCCTGAACCTCTCTTGTGGTCACCCTGAAAATTATTTCCACTGATAGACATTATTTTATTGTTATCTTTGTATTTTTTTAATAATTCTTCGCAGTATCGGAAAAAATTTTGGTGAGGGACACAATCATCTTCTAAAATAATCCCTTTCTCAACATTCTCAAAGAACCAATCAATACCAGAGGAAACTCTTATTTTACAGCCAAGATTTTTATCTGAATAATTTTTGTGTATTTCACAATCCCAATCAATTTGATTAATTATTTTTCTTGCTTGGTTGCAAAGTTTTTGCTCCTCATTAGTTCTTGCTCCATCAGCAACTACGAAGAGTTGTTTGGGTCTAACTTTTTTAATCTCATCAAAAACTTTTTGAGTGGTGTCAGGGCGATTGAAGATCAAAAATAAAATAGGAGTATTAAAATTAGTTTGCATGTAATAAGTAATTAATCCAAGTTATTTTACGGTATTAATATTTTTTAATAATTTTGATTTTTCTCCTACTGTAGCATCAATCCAATTTGGTTTTTGATCTAAAATATTCTTTATATTGGATTTAGAATAATCAAGGCCAGTCAAAATAATATAGTCGTAATTATCAACTTTGTCAAAATTTTTTATAGAATCACTATCTGTATCGTTAAACATTGAAAAATTTTTATAGGTGTAACTATTCTTAAAATTTTTCAATGATCCATATTCAAACAAGTATCTTAATGTTGGACTGGCTTCAGTATTTATCAAAATTTTTGAATCAGGACTAACATTATTTTTAGTATAATTTAAATAAATTAAATCAGAAGTTATATATCGAAAAGTATAAGCCTTATCAAAAGAGTATATAATAAAAATTGCTAAAATTATAATTCGAAATGATTTAAATAAAAAATTTTTCTTTACAGATAAAAAATCCATAAGTATAAATATTAACGGTAGCCAGCTAATTATGAAAAGGGAATGAATTGAAATATTCCACCTAGAGTTTATTGCCCATGGATATTTTCCCAAAAAAGAGAGAATAATAAATATTAAATTTAAAATTAAAGAGTAATAAAAAAATAAATTATAGGTTTTAAGAATATTTTTTAGATAGTTGTTTTTGAAAGAAATTAAATACAGAAGGATCAAAGATAAAAAAGGAAATAATACTTTTAGTGTTGTTTTATCGATTAATTTATTAAATAATACATCTGAAACAGGCCATGTCTTAAACATCAATTCATTAACATAGGAAGGAGGAATTCCAGTAGGGTTTTGATATTGGAGAGTAAATTCATAAATAAGGAAACAACTAATTATTATTGGAAGGATAAAGATTATAAAATTAATAATGTTTTTTTTCTTGAAAGATTTGAAAATTAATGTGTAAAAAATTATGATTGTGAGTGAAATAATTGAAAATAAAACACTATATCTAGAGGTTAATAAAAAAGCTAGTAAAATCCCCGAGAACGATGCATATTTGTAATCATTCAAGATATCTTTGATTTTATAACAAAAGTAAATAGATAATATCGTAGCTAATATTTCCATACTGTATGGGCGTAGTTCGAATGCGTAGTAATTAAGAATTGGGGATAACAATAAAATAAAACCTCCTAAATACGCTAAATAATTTTTTGGTTTCCAAATTATGCATAATTTAGAAACTAAAATTATTGCTAATATGAAAAAGGAAAGAGGTAAAATTCTTAAAAAGAGGAGATTATTTGATAACATTGTCCAGAAATGCAAGATTATTGAAAAACCACCAGGGTCAAGATTAAATTTAATATTATTTGATAGAACCTGCCATAGATTTCCTGCGACAGAAAATGATTGAGAATAGTGATTAAGACCTTTTGCTATCCAAAACTGTCCACTTTCATCAAACCAAAAACTTGAATTACCGATATTGTTTTTAATGAAGAAAAAAATAATAAAAAACCAAATAAGCAGAATTGAAGAAGGGTGAATGAAATCTTTTTTCTCAGAAAACAATTTTTTAATTCTATCTTTCATAATTATTTAACTTATTTTTTATATTATTGAAATCCCTTAAGGCTTTTATTCCAATTTTAAATATTCGCTTTAAATTTATAGAATTAACGCCACCTTGTCTGGGTCGAAATGAAATGGGTAGCCATTTATATAATTCCTTATTTTTAACAATTAAAATGCTAATTAATACATTAGATAGAAAGAAATCTGGTGGGACAATACTCAAATATTTTTTCAATTTTTTTGTTTTCATTAACCTAAAGGGGGTGTTAGGGTCATCTATTTTTACCTTAAAAATTAAAAATATTATTAATTTTAAAACTTTAGTGATTATTTTTCGACTGAAACCGTCTTTTCTGTTTTTTCTTGTTCCGATAATAAAATTATAATTCTTACGCAAATTCCAAAAATCCCAAAACTCATCTGGGCTAGTTTGCCCATCTGAATCAGTTTGGAAAATATAATCTGCTTTATTGGTGATAGCATATTGATAAGCGTAAAGACAGGTTGCGCCATGCCCAGAATTTTGTTTCTTGGCTGGTATTAGATAAGGATATTTTTCTTGTAATTTTTGCATAATTGAAAATGTAGAATCTTTACTCCCGTCGTCAAAAATCACTAATTTACTGCTAGAGCCAATTTTTTTAACAATGGGGTGCCATTGATTTATTACCATTTCAATATTTGTTTCTTCGTTGTATGCGGGCATTACAATAAATAATTTGTTCATATCAGTTTATTTTGAATGTGATTAATTTATTTAAAGAAAATTGTAATATTGTAATTAATAAAATAGTTACCAATTTTGATACTATTATATTAATGTTAAATACTTCAATAAATAACCATAAGACCAGAGAGCTTATAATTAGTCCCAATAATCCGATACTGTAAAAAATTAAAAATCTTTTAACTGGGTAACTTTTTACCCTAAAATTAAAATGTCTATTGAATAAAAAGCTATTTAATATTCCACAACTAACACTAATAACATTCGCAATCATATAGTTCAATGAAATAAAACGAGTCAATGAAATAAAAACAATAAAATCAAAACTGGCACTTATTGTTCCAATAATTGCGTATGTTATGAATAGGCGATATCTAAGTAATAGACTTGCAAGACGGGACTTTTTAATTACCAAAAATATTTTATTCCACATCATTTAAACTTATGATTTAATGCTTTTTTAATCACTTGATCCATATCATAATACTTATATTCAGCCAATCTTCCTCCAAAAATGATATTTTTCTCTTTTAGAGATAGTTTTCTGTATTTTTCATAAAGGTTGGTATTTTTTGTATCATTTATCGGATAGAAGGCTTCTCCAACTCCCTGATATTCTAAAGGATACTCTTTTGTAATAACTGTTTTTGGTTGTGTTCCAAATTCAAAGTGTTTGTGTTCAATTATGCGTGTAAAAGGGGCATCTATGGAAGTATAATTTATGACAGAATGTCCTTGAAAATTGTTGGTTTCCAAGACCTCGTTTTCAAAATGTGAACTTCTGTAGGCCAATTTCCCATATTTATAGTTAAAATATTCGTCAATCTTTCCAGTGAATACTATTTTTTCTGCAATTTTGCTTAGTTCAGATTTATTTGAAAAAAAATCACAGTTTAATCGAGTGTCCGTATTCTTAAGTAGTTCATTGATTAATTTATTATATCCACCAATTGGTATTCCTTGAAAGCTATCATTATAATAATTATTATCATAAGTAAATCTGATGGGCAACCTTTTTATTATAAACGCTGGGAGATTAGTTGTTTTTCGTCCCCATTGTTTTTCGGTATATCCTTTAATTAATTTCTCATAAATATCCGTACCTACAAGGGAAATAGCTTGTTCTTTTAAATTTTTTGGTTTTTTTACTCCGGCTTTTTTAACTTGTTCAGCTATTTTTTTCTTAGCTTGCTCTGGGGTTTGAGTTCCCCAGAGTTGATAAAAAGTAAACATGTTAAAAGGCAAGCTGTATATTTGTCCTTTGTAATTTGCCAATACAGAATGAGTATATCTATTAAATACTACAAATTTATTTACAAAATTCCAAACCTGTTTGTCTGATGTGTGGAAAATATGTGCTCCATATTTATGGACATTAATACCTTCTATCTTTTCACAATAAACATTTCCGCCAAGATGTGGGCGCTTATCAATCACGAGGCATTTTTTCCCATTATTTTTTGCTGAATATGCAAAAGTACAGCCAAACAGTCCAGCCCCGACAATTAAATAATCATATTTTTTTGATGGTTTTTCCATATAAGTTTTATAAATTTATTTGAAACAAACAAAATTGGGTATAAGAACTGCCAAAAAAATTTGTGACTAGGCAATATTTCGGGGGTGTTCTGAAGGTATTGTTTAAATAAATTTAAATTAAATTTCTTTTTTATTAAACCCGTAAAGGTTAATTCATAATTTGTATGTTTTAATACAAAGAAATGTTTTCTACCTTTAGCTAGTTTGATATTTTTTTGAGCTTCAGAATTAGTACTGATGTTTTTTCCGTTATCGTTTTGGTGAGAGTAATCATGATTTTGATGGATAGCCATTATTGCTTGTGTGGCGTCTATTACTGGCATTTTCTGTCTTCTTCCTTCATAAATCATCCAATTATCCCAACCAATTCTTCCTACGGCAAAAGCGGGTAAATTTTCAAAAGATTGTTTCCTAAATATAAAATAATCACTTCCAGCCGGTGACTGTAATTTACCTTTTTCTTTTGTTTCTTCTTTTAATAATTTGTCCCAATTGGAATTATTAAAATCTATAAATTTTGTGATATTTAAATCCCATTTTTGTCCAACGACTAAAAACTTTTTGGGCAAATATTTTAAAGAATCTATAAAATCATCAAAAAGAATAATATCGGAATTTACATACGCTAAGATATCATTTTGGCTAACTTTTCTTACTAAGTCAAAAGCAGAATTCAATAAGGGGGTATCAAATTTATTACATTCAACATTGGGGATCTGCCTTACCCCAAACTCTCTGGCAATTTCAGCCACTCCGTCATCATTCCCAACTAAGATGATTTCACAAGCAGGCTGTAAAAGTACCCAACTTTTAATAGCGTTTCGTTGGATTATATTAATATGCGGATTTGTAAATGATTTTGGAATTGTAAAAATTGTTATCATATAAAAACTAACTATTTGGCTTTAAAATTTTGTAAGTATTTATTAATTTTTTATAAAGTTTGAGGTAATTATTTGTCATAATACCAAATGTGAAGTTTCTAACAACATTATTTTTTCTTTTATTAAACTCATAATTTAAAATATTTTATCATTCTCTCCCCAACAAAATCTTATTTGTTTTATTTCTGTAAAAGCTTTGTCAAGGTAATTTAGTGTATTTTTAATGTTAAATTTATTATTATATTCTCTTTTAACATTATTTTTTTTATCATTTATCATTTTAATAACCTGAATTGAAATATCTTTTGGATCTGTCCCGTTGAAATAATATCCATAGTTTCCTAATTGTTCAATATGTCCTGGTAAATTGGTGCATGCCACAGGACATCCTAATTTTGAAGCATCAAGTAACGGTATGTTAGTTGGACCTAATAATGTCGGCATAACTAAGCCTTGAGAATTTTCATAAAGCCATTTTAATTCTTCTTTTGGCACAAAACCAAGGTCTATGATATTATTTTTTAATCCGTTTTTTTTAATTGTCTCTAGAATATAATTTTTATTTCCTTTGTCAGAACCAGTTAAAATTAATTTAATTTTAGGAAAATCTTTGATTATAAGAATCATTGCTGATAATAGATTGTAATGATTTTTATGTGTCCAATATTGAGCTGGATAGTGTATAAAAAATTCACCATCTTTTATTTTTTCTGGTTTTATTGAAATACATTTTGGATTAACTATTCCAGAAGGAAAAATGGGAACAATCTTGATTCTTTTTTCATTTATATTTAAGTATTTTTTACATTCTTTTTTCCCTGTTTCTGATTCTGTAAATATTGTCAAAGCTTTTTGAAGAAACAAATCACAGTGTTTTTTTCTCCCTTCAAAATTTCCATTCATACTAAATTCTGGAAAAGCATAGGAATTAAGATGTCCTAAATCCCAGAGTGTATAAATATATGGAAAATCAGGGTAAACACATCCCGGAGTTAAGTAATAGATAATATCAGCATATTTATAAATTGTTTTTTTAAGTTTATCTTTTTGTTTATTTTTTATCTTATCCTCAACCTTTCTTATATTTTTAAATAAAGGGCTAATTTTTTTTATTATTTTGAAAAATAAAGATTTATCTTTTAGTTCATCTATAACTTCAATTTTAAAATTATCGACAGTTATTTTTTTATTGCTGAGGAAAATAATTTCAGCATTTTTAAAAGAATAATTATTTAAAGCTTTTAATAATTCATTATAATAATCATAACCACCGCCTGCTTCTGGTTTAATATTACTATTTATCCAAATTCCTATCCTTAATTTTCTCATTTCTTCAATTTTATTAGTGTATTTATCACTTTTTTGATTTCTTTCGAATCTAAACCTAAACCACTTGGGATATAAAATCCATTTCTTGCCAATTTTTCTGCCACGGGATAATTTTCTTTTTTAAATAAACCCATATTTCTGAAAACGGGTTGTTCATGCATACACCAAAAGAAAGGGCGAGTGCCTATACCTAATTTATTTAATTCTATTGTGGTTTTTTCACATAATTCTTGTGATTCTGCTACTAAAGGGAAAATCCAATATATATTTTCAGCGTATTTTGTTTTTGCTAAGGGTAATTGAAATCCTCGTATATTTTTTAACCCTTCTTGATAAGAATTTCCTATTTTTCTTTTTTTTATGATATGTTTTTCAATTTTTTCTAGTTGAGCTAAACCTAAAGCAGCTTGCATGTTTGTCATTCTGTAATTCCAACCCAATTCTTTATGAATAAATCTTCTACCTTTTGGTTCAAAAGCTAAATTACGAAGTTTACTACAACGTTCGGTCAATTCAGAATTATCTGTTATTATCATTCCACCTTCTCCAGTAGTAATGTGTTTATTAGGATAAAAACTAAATATACTAATATCTCCAAATGAACCACATTTTTTACCTTTATATGTTTGTCCATGCATTTCGGCTGCATCTTCAATTAGATATAATTTATATTTTTTACATAATCTTAAAATAGGATCCATATCTACTGGTAACCCATAGATATGCACAACCAAGATTGCTTTTGTTTTAGATGTTATTTTTCTCTCAATTTGAGAGACGTCTATATTGAAAGTAATTGGGTCACTATCAACTAAAACAGGTTTAGCCCCTATCCTAATGATTGATTGGGCAGGGGAGATGATAGTAAAAGTAGGCATTATTACTTCGTCACCCTTTTTAATTTTTAATGCTTGAACTGCTATATCCAAAGCACCAGAACCACTTGAAACAGCAATTCCAAATTTACGATTAACATATTTAGAAAATTTTTCTTCAAATTTTTTAACAAAGGGCCCCTCAGAAGATATCCATCCAGTGTGGATACAATCTAATAAATATTTTTTCTCATTGCCATTTAATAAAGGGGTGTTTACTGGTATCATATTTTTATATTTTTTTTAAAATAAAACAAACTCCCCAAGTATTCTCAGAAGGTTTATTCCCTGTTAAAAATTCTTCAGTTTTTAATATTTCAAATCCTGTAAGTCTTGCTAATAAATCAATTTCAGGGATACTAAAATGTCTCATTGGATGATCCTCAGATAGCTTACTTATTTTCCCCGTTGCTAGGTCTTTTGCAGTTATTGCATATTGTACATCTATTATGTTGTTGTTTATATCTATTTTAGATGTAGCTACTCGTGTGATGGTGATTTCTTTATTTTGCATCTTTTTAACTTGCGGTGATGCTTTTTGTTTATATACAGCAGGAGAGTACCAAACATCAAATAGAAATAATCCGTTTTTGTTTAGATGTTTATTTGCGCTGATGAAGGTGGCGATTAATTTTTCATTGTCGGTAAGGTAACTAACTACATGAAAAAGAGAAATAACAGCATCATATTTTTCTTTTAATTTAAAATTGCTGATATCAGCTATTTGGCAAGATAAGCCTCGTTTCTTTGCTTCTGCTATCATATATCCGCTTTGGTCTAATCCAAAAACATTGAATCCCTTTTTTTGTAAAAGAATACCATGTCTGCCAGTACCTGAGCCAAACTCTAAAATAGAATTTGTTTTTGGTGAAAATTTTTTAATTTTATTTATTACATAATTTACTTCAGAAGTATAATCTTTGTCCTTATAAAGTAAATCGTAATATTTTGAATATATTTGAAAATTTTTAGACATGGTTATTTAATATTTAATTTAGATTCACCTATTTGATCAAATCTTACCTTGTCCATTTCCCCAACATAGGGACCCTGTTTTACCTCGACTATTTCACTTCGCTCTATCATCTTAAAACCGTGTCCACCAGTAGCTAATAATACTATGTCACCTTTTACAACAATCCTACTTTCCAGATAATTTTGTTTATCATCATAGAAATCAACACGAATTTTACCAGATTTTATGAATAATGTTTCTTGTGTTAGAACGACTTTCCTAGGCACCAAATTATGTCGATGGGGGGCTATTATATATCCCTCAGGTCTATTCATATAACCTAACTGCTGAGAGAAATTATTATCAGTAAAAAAAGCAATTCCCTCTTGTTTGAAATCATTTTTTATAATAATTGCAAGAATTTTGTTTTTATATATTATTTTTTCTATATTTGTACTCATATTATTTTTAAAATTATTGTAATTAAGTTTATTTCTTTTGTAATATGTAATATTTAGAACAAGTCCCACCATAAACTTCATTAAAAGAATTTAACAGAATGAGATTATTTTTTTTAATAAAATCTAAAATAAATTTATGAGGTGTTATTACCGCAAATCTACAGTTAATATTAGACCATTTTTGAACAGCTTCTACATTAAGTTTGTCATCAGAGATTGCATCAAAAACAATATACCCCTCTTTCTTACAAATACGCACACATTCTTTTAAATAATTATAAATATCAATAAAAGGAATATAAACAAATACAGCGTGAGCGTGTACCAAATCTATTGTAGCTGATCTTGTTTGACGTAGGGTAATTCCATCTGCATCATGAAGAATCAGGTGTTTGATTTTTGTTTTATATTCAAAATTAAGGTATTCTTTCCAATCAATAGCAGTTTCATATACCTCGTATGTTTGAACAAGAGTTTTTTTAATTATTTTCTCAAGATACATTCCTGTGCCTGTGCCAATCTCACATATGTTTTTTGCATTAGAAAATATATCTAACGATTCCATCATATTGATAATTCTATCTCTTCTCCCTATTTTTCTCTTATCATCTTTTGTGCTTTCTAAATATTCGCATATAGTCAATTTTCTTTTCTTCGCTTGTTCAATCGTATTTTTTGCATTGATATAATTTAAGCCACCTTTTATCGGTGAATAACCAAACTTTCTTAATATTTTATTAGATATTCTTTTTATCATCTTGGCATTTCAAATTTATCTAATAATAGGTTTTGATTTTTTTTATTTCTTTCATTTTATATTTATTTTTTTTAATTTATTACTTAATAAGTATTTTCCGGATATGATTTACGATAAATTTACCTGCACCACCAGGATTCGGTTGAACAAGATCTAAGTTTTTTAATCTTTTTTCCTTCAGAAAATCATTATTCTTAATTACAACATTATTGATAAATTTTTTGACATCATTTTCATTAAAAGCTTTATAATAAGTATTTACTAACTTGTCTCCTATTTCATTATATCCAGCTGAATTACCACTAACTAATAACATAATTGGATTTTTTGTTGGTAGATACTCTGCGAGAAAAGAGCCACAGTCAGTTATTAGAGCATTTGAATTTTTAAATAAATCAAAATAGTCACTATCATTGTAAAATTGACAGTTGGGTAGTTTATCCCATTGTTTATAATAATCATTAATTTTATCTTTTGTCATAAACCCTATTTCTTCTAGATAATATCTTAATCTTTGGTGTGGTTTAAATACCCAAAATATATCTTTATTGTTGGTTGCATATTGAATGAAAAATTTATAATATTTATCAAATGTTGAATACTCTATAGAACTATTTTTTATTGACCAATGAGGTGCCCAGATGATTATTTTCTTTGTATTTTTATCGCTATCTAAATTATCATTTTTTATATTATAAACATCTAATTTTGGATAACCGGAAACAACCACATTTTTCCCTTTCGCTAATCCGAATTTTTTAAATTGTTTCTTATGCCAATCACTTTCAGCGAAGATAGCCCAACAATTATTAGTAAGTTTTGAATTAAAATGGGCTTCATAAAATTTGGCTACTTTATAACCATAGGGGATATAACATACTAAAGAATTTTTACCTGCTTCATCCCATAACAGATTGTTTGGCAAATTGGGGGTTGTCTGGTCATAAAATATTATATCAGCATTAATGTCATTTAAATTTAAAAATAAATTGTTATTTATATCATACCCCAGAACAACATTCATTTTTTTACTTTCAAAGAAATTATAATTATCTTCGCAAGTAACTTTTTTGCTATTTACTTTGTCTTCACAGTTTGGAAAAGTTACAATAACAGGTTCAAACAAGTCATTAGAGAGTAAATTATCGTAAACTGTTTGAGAGTTCCACAATTGTTTTTGAGTAATAAAAAAAGCAACTCTAATTTTACTGCCATTTAAAATTTTTTCTTTTTTTAGTTCTATAACCTTTTTTATTTTTTTATGTGCAAGATAAATTCTAATAGGTTCATTTATTATTTTTATTTTGTTTAGAATTTGTTTTATTTTATTAAAACAAAATCTTAAATGTGGTATTTTTTTTAAAAATTTTTTTATCATCTCTTAATCTAAATATTTAGTGTTTTAATAAAAAAGTATCTCAAAATTAATATATTTTATAAATCAATTTTTAGAGTATTTATTATTAATGTCTTGGAAGAAATTAAAATGTTTGTCTGAGTTTTCATAAATTCTAATTTATTTAGGTAATATCAAAAGAATAATCAAGTCACAAACATTTGTTCCTGTCGGTCGTCCAATTTTTATATTTGAGTTAATTAATTTAAGAAAATTATATGAGTTATGGTTTTTTAAATATTCATTTATTTTAAGTTTTTTTCTATTTATGAATTTAAAAGAATAATTATCAACTATTGCACCAGATGATTCTTTAATAAAGTCGATTCCGTCGGTGGCGATTGAAGCAAGACACCATTTATTTTTTATATTTAATTTATTGATGGTATTAAGAAAAGATAGTGCAAATTCTTGATTTCTTCCTCCCTCCCCGTGGATTTTTGGTAAAGTAACCGTACACTCTCCGCCAAATAAAAACAAAGACGGTTCATTTATGGGTTTAGATAAAATCTTAAGACAGATTTTTTGAGCAATTTTTTGAACTTCTCCTTCAATTTCCTCTTCGGTCTGTATTTTAAGGTTTTCTTTTAACGCGATTTTTTTAATACTTTCTATCGCAATATGGTTATTAGCCAAAATATACTGCTTTACATGGCTAAAATTTTGGTCTAAATTTTTTGTAAATTTATTTTTTTCAATTAAAGAAATTATTGATTTAGGAAGGGATTTTTCAATCCTATATTTTTTAATTATTTTCCAAGCGTCTTGAAAACTTGTAGTATCAAAGGTAAGTGGGCCTGAGGCAATCACTGTCGGGTTATCACCTACAACATCAGATAATATTAAAGAGATTATTGGTGTAGGGAAAAAATATTGTGCGAGTTTTCCTCCCTTTACTTTGGATATTTTCTTTTTTAATGTAGTCATTTCATTAACATTTGCTCCGCTGCTGATTAATATATTTACCATTTTAATTTTATCATCTAAGGTAACTCCATCGGCCGGAAGAGGAGCAAGAGAAGAACCTCCTCCAGATAAGAGCGATATAATCAAATCATTTTTATCAATATTATACTTTTTTTTTAAATTCAGTATTTTTTTGACTCCTATTGTACCTCTAGAGGACGGTATTGGGTGATCCGCCAAGTGTATTTTAATTTTTTTTGGTTTTGAAAACTTGTCATTAGTAACTACAATTCCATCAATAATTTTTTTAATTCCTAATATTTTTTCCAATTCAACTGCCATCATAGCTGAGGCCTTTCCAGCTCCAATTACAAATATCCTTTTGTTTTTTATGTCAATCAAATCGTTGGATATTTTTAACTTATTACCAACCAATTTTATTTTTTCCCGCATGAATTTTCTTGGTAAAACAGTAATTATTCCATGCTCAGCAAAATGAAGAACCTTTTTTCTTTCTTCAGATATTGCAATTTTATCGTGATTAGTAAAAATCATATTATTTTAAAATACTGTCTATTTTTTTAAGTGCATATTTGTAATCTTCTAGAGTGTCTATTTCTACCCAAGGTAAATTATCAACGGGAACTGCTTTAATTGAGAATGTTTTAATCATTTTCTCAAAAGGAACTACAAAAGAGACATTCTTATTTTTTTCAATTTCAAAAAGTCTTTCAGATATTTCAAAATATTTTTCACTTGCTAATTGAGAAAGTTTGTAAATTCCTATGGCCCAACCAATTTTTTTTCCTGTAACTTCTTTTCCTATCCTGATTAGATTATCGCCTTCATAAACTGCTTTTACGGAGTCTTCAATAATATGGTCAAAATCAACAACGATACTTTCTTGGTGAACAGAGGATAAAACTTTTTTAATTATTCCTCGATTTAAAATTATATCTGCATTAAAAAAAATCATACCGTTTGTTATCTCTTTTTTTGCAAGCCAAAGAGAATAAATGTTATTTGTGGACTCAAAGTCTTTATTGTAGATATAAGTTATTTGACAGTTTTTATATTTTTCCCCGATTGAGTTAACGATGTGCTCGGCTTGATATCCAACGATAATTATTATTTCTTTCAATCCAAAAGCGGAAAAATTATCTAACATATATTCGAGTATTGATTTTCTACCAACTTTTATCATTGGTTTAGGACAATTTGTAGTAATATCTGATATTCTTTTGCCTTGACCAGCAGCACAAACAACCACTTTTAAATTAGTATTCATATTTTTATAGTTTATTTAAGTATCTGCATATTCTATCAACTCCTTCGACAACCTTTGAACAAGTTAAACTAATTCTAAAAAAATTATCAATTCCAAAATCTTCGCTAGGAGTTACGGCTACATATGTATTGTCAAGAATTTTTTTTGCTAACAGCAAAGAAGTTGGAGTCTCATCATTAATATATGCAGAAACATCCACACACATATAAAAGCCTCCTTCTGGTCTGATTAGCTTTAGTTTGGTGGAATCTATAATTTTTTTGCAATCTTCTAACCTGTTATTGAAATCTATGATTTCATCTTTGGTTTCTTTGCGGATGTTATCAATATTATTTAAAGCAGTTAATCCTCCAAATTGAGTTATTGCATCGATACAAACCAAATTATGTTGTTGAAATTTCAAAAGAGCGGAAGTAAGTGCCATGGGCACAATTGCATACCCTAGCCTTCTGGTGTACATATGATAAGTTTTAGAGAAACCATTTAAAATTACAATGTTATCTCTTTTTGACTCACAAACCTCTAATATAGAAATAAAATTATTTGCATAGGTAAATTCATCATAAATTTCATCCGATATAATAATTGCTTTTCCGTCTACAATATCTAGAATTTTTTTTAATTCTTCTTTTGAAAGAATATTGCCATAAGGGTTGCCGGGCGAATTTAAAAAAATTATTTTTATTTTTCTAGATCTAAATTGCTTTTCAAAATTATTCAAATCTATTTTGCCATTTTTTATGTTGTAAAATCTATTTTTTGCACCAGCCAAATTCGCGCCAGCAATATAGCTTGGATAATAAGGAAGTGGAAATAGAACTTCTTCTCCTGGGTTGATTAATAATAACAACAATGAAAGAAAGAATGGGCTTGTGCCATGATTTATAAATATTTGATTAGGGCTAATTCTTATTTTACTTTTTTTATTATGCAAATCAGCAATTTTTTCTCGCAAAACTTCCAATCCCTTTGGTTCGATTAATTCTCTTTTTACACTATCATATATTTTTGTGGACATTTCATCGGCAACACATTTTGGCAAAGGTAACTCTGATTTTCCTAAATTTAATTTAATAACATCCTTTCCAATATCAATTAACTTATTTGCCACTTCATCAATTTCTAAAATATAAAATTTTGGAATTGTATGTGCGCGAACAGATAAATTTATTTGTCTTTTTTTTGAATTTCCCATAATTACTTTTTTATATTTTTTAAAATTTTTCTTAACCATTTTGGTAAAATCGGAGAAATATAATAAGTTATCCTTTTTGAATAATCAATAAATACACTTCGTGATGTTTTCTTAGTGGTATATTTAAAATTAGCATAATTAAATTTTCTATCAATCACGATAAATTTTGGGTGTATTAGGGGGAATTTTAACTCATTTAATTCCATTTGTGAATATCTCTTCGATTGTTCAATTGTGTGGGTTGCTCCAGTTACACCCAAACCAATATTTCTAACTAAATTTTTAGCTGGCATTATATTTATGGAATTATTAATTATTTTTGTGTATGTCCATTGATAGTCCCATGTGTGTGTATTTTTATATGCCTTATTAAACCAACTCAGATATATTTTTTTAAGTTTATTTTCTCCAATAAACAAATCATCAAATATCCTTTCTTTTTTAACTTGAGGAAAACTTTCCATTTCTGGTTCATATAATTTCCAAGCTCTTCTCCAGGTTGCCCAGCCCCAAATACCACCTATTCTAGCGAAGTGGTAACTGTAATTTTTTGTATTGTTTGTTTTTTCGACATAAGTCATCCCTGCTATGTGCATTATTTTTTGATTGTCTTTATATTTTTTAAGTAATTCTTCGCAAAACCAAAAAAAAGATTGGGAGGGAAGACAATCATCTTCTAAGATTATGCCTTGTTCTACATTTTCGAAAAACCAGTTAATGGCTGAGCTGACAGCAATTTTACAACCTAGATTTTTATCTCTGAATAAAATTTTAACTTCACAAGACCAGTCAATCTCTTCTTTTATTTTTCTTGTTTCAAGACATAACTTTATTTCCTTAGGTTGGTTTGTCTTTGGCCCGTCGGCAGCTATGAAAAGTTGTTTAGGTTTGGCTTTTTTAATTTCTCTAAAAACTTGTTGGGTTATCTCGGGCCTATTAAAAATCATAAAAAGAATGGGGGTATTTAGTTGTTTATTTCTAGTTTGTGCTTTATCTTTCATAGTATTTTAGAGATTTTTGTTTCCATTCCATACTTAAAATTTAATAAAACAGGACTTTTTATTGGAGGTAGTTTATTTGTCTTATAAAAATTATTGTTGTTTATTGTTATTTTTGTTGCTTTTGAAACCCAATCAAATATTTCAGAATTTGATTCATCCATTGCTAAAAATAAAGATATGTAATATTGCCCACTTGTTAGATTTATATTATTTATTTCTAGACCAATTGTTCCTAATTCTTTATTTAAGTCGATTTTCTGATTTAAAGTATTATTTGTTAGATTACTTAAACTTAAGTCGTTGCTATCTATGATGTCAACTGATACTTTTATATTTTTATATTCTTTGTTAGTTTTATTTAAATAACTTATTTGTAATTTAATTTTTTTTGAGTCTGATAATAAAATTTCACAATTTGTAAAAATAACTTTACCGGTTCCTCTTCGGTCAGTTCGGTCTTGCAAAGATGTATTAGTTAGTTCTTTTTTGTTGTTCAAATATCTACTAATTACATTTTTAGTTTCTCCAACCATTTCAATCTGGCCGTCTTTGAGGAGGATAGTTTTTTTACAAAGTTTTTGGATGGCATCCATATTGTGGCTGACGAAGAGAATAGTTCGGCCACCTTCGTGGGTGACCTCGTCCATTTTGCCAAGACATTTTTTTTGGAAATCAGCGTCTCCAACAGCTAAAACTTCATCTACCAGAAGAATATCAGGTTCCATATGGGCAGCGACAGAAAAACCAAGGCGGACTAACATCCCAGAAGAATATCTTTTAACTGGTGTATCTATAAATTTTTCTACACCAGAAAATTCCACAATAGCATCAAATTTTTTTGCGATTTCATTCTTGGTCATCCCTAAAATAGCTCCATTCAAAAAAATATTTTCACGTCCAGTTAATTCTCCGTGAAAGCCAGTCCCAACTTCCAAAAGGGAAGCGACCTTGCCATGCATTTTAATTTTTCCAGTGGTAGGGGGAGTAATGCCAGTGAGGATTTTTAAGAGGGTTGATTTTCCAGCTCCATTGGCCCCGATAATTCCCACCGCCTCACCTTGGTGGATTTCAAAATTAATATCTTTTAAAGCCCAGAACTCTTCTTTGGTTTCTCTCCCCGTCATCTTTCTGACTTTCTTTTTAAGAAAAGAAAAGGGTTTTTTGGCGATATTAGCCATAACATCTCGTATGGCAACATAACCACCTTGCTGGTGGGTAATATTGTATTTTTTGGAAATGTTTTTAACTGAAATAATGGGTGAGTTTGACATACAAATATACGAATAATGCGAATGACACAAATATAGATATACATACGAATATACGAATGATCCCTATGAACAATGCGAATATTTACGAATATATTAATAATACTCTATAAATCTTTATGAATCAACACGGATTATGCGGATTGGTTTTAAATATTTACTTCTAAAATTCACTAGTAATCCCAATTTAATACCAGTTGTTTGAAGATAGTTCTGTATTTGTCGATAGTTATCTTTTGTGATTATTCTGACTGTTTTGAGTTCTAGAACTATTTGATTGTTAATGACAATATCTAAGATATTTCCAGAGTTAGAGACTATCAGCTCTCTTTTATAAGGTAATTTTGTCTCTTTTAACTTTTCTTCCAATAAATCACCATATTGTTTTTCTCTTGCATATTGACCTAGTTCATTATGGACAGCAAAAAGAATACCTGTAATTTTGTAGGATAATTCAGGATATATAACTTTTTCATTTATTGTTGGGTTGGACATACTAATTATAAGAATAGTAGGGTTGACTTTTTTTTGGGCTTTGTTAGTATATAAGTACAAGTGGCTTCGGCCTTACCTCCGCAAGGAGGAGATAAGATTTAGAAAAGCCGTTAGAATAAATTTCTAACGGCTTTTCTTAATTCATTGAATTTATTTTTATCAAGAAACCCCATTTTTTCAACAAGACGTCGGGTGTCAAATATTCTTAGTTGTGAAAGTATCACACTTGCATTTTCTCCTTGAATCTTCCCAATAGTTATGCGTAAAGGATGTTTCTGTTTTGACGTTGTTAACGGTATCACTAAGCATATATTGGCGCCAAATGAACGCACTATAACAGCGGGTCTTAAAAAATCTTTTCCATTTCCGTCCTGTTCAAATCCTATGTTAACACCAAAACGACACCACCATATTTCTCGCACAGTATATAGCCTAGGAATTTCTTCGTTTGCTTCTTTTTTCTTTTTATTCCAATTGTCATAATCTTTCATAAAATAATTTTAGCATTTTTTCGTAAAAAATCTATGGTTTTTCTTATCTTTTTTTGCATTCAACTCTCAGACAAGGTTCTTTTGTTTTATGTGAATCTTGTGGTTCTTTGTTTTGAATGGCTATAAAATTGGCTTCTTCTAAAAGTTTTTTTAAACTGTCAAAGTTATAGCCGAACAAATGAATATCTCCTCGAAATCTTTGCAAACCAAAAATATTATTTATCCTTTGTTCGTTTCCTTCTAAATATTCTCGGACGACTTCATCAAAATTTGGGCATTCAATAATTAATTTTCCTCCAGAAATTAAAATTCTTTCCCATTCTTTGAGAGCTTTAGGTAAATCGTGTTTGGGAAGATGTTCAATCGTGTGGTAGGTTTCAATTAATTTCACTGAATTATTGGGATAAGGGAGTTTCTTTATGTCGCAAACCAAATCAGTGGTTCTTGTTTTTCGAATATCAATATTTTTGTATCCTGCGAAATACCTTCCTCCGCAACCAAGATGCAATTTTAGTTTCTCTTTATTTTTAAATAGTTTGTGACAGGTTTTTATCTTTAAGGAAGAAAAAAACCATCTAAAGAAGTTTAGAGGAGAAGAACAATAAATTTTTTTAGCTGTTGTTTTAAGAAAAGTTCCCATTATCACTTATTTGTTATAGAGATAGTTACTCTTGATGGGTATTTTACCATTTTAAAGGAGAAAATCTATAAATTATTTAAAAATAAAGAAAAACGAAAAACCTGTCTTTTTTGGTTATTTTTGCTATAATGCTCCAGTGATTTTAAGAAGTTTACTAGGGGCTAAAACATCAAAGATGTTCGCCTAAAGAAAAATATGTTAAATTTAAAGACCCTACAAAATAAAATGACTAAAATTAAAGAATTGCGTCGTAACCAAAAGATTTTAATTTTGCTTATTTTCGCTATTTTAGTTGTTGTTTTTTATCAACAATTGATAATTATTCAAGGCACCGTCGTGGATGGAATTGATTCAGATATTAGACAAGTCAGTGTAATGTCAATTCGGGATTTATCTTTGAATAATGACCCTTTGCCACTGTTGGGAGAAGTTCAATCTCAATCTTCGGCGACTATTTATTCTCAAACGTCAGGTGAAGTGATTGGTTTGTATAAAAAATTAGGCGATTTTGTTTATGTTGACCAAGTTATTGCAGAAATAAATAATTGGTCGCAAAGGTCAGCTGTTACTCAAGCTAAAGCTAATGTAGAGGTGGCTCAAGCCAGTTTGGATAAAATAAAGAAGGGGGGGAGGGATGAACAACTTTCCATTTTAAAAACCACTTTAGATAATTCCCAAAAAACCTTAAACGAAACTAAAATCTCAGCAATCAATGTGTTAAATGATACTTTTGTTAAAATAGATGATTCTGTGAGAAATAAAATAGACATTATGTTTAGAAATCCTCGTGAGGATAATCCACAAGTGTTATTTTCGGTGTATAGTTCACAATTGGAAATTGATATTGAATGGGGGAGATTCCTTATTGAAAAAATGTTAGACAATTGGGATGTAGAATTAGATACCTTAAGTGCGGGTAGTGATTTAATTGAAAAATTAGACAAAGCCAGTAGTGATGTTGATTCAATTAGAATTTTTCTCAATAATTTAGCTTTAGCTGTTAATGCTTTAGCTCCTAATTCTAATTTATCTGAAACAACTATTAATACTTGGAAAGCTAATATTAGTTTAGTTAGGACAACTATTAATTTAGCTGTTAGTACTCTTTCTGCCACGAAGAGTGGTTTGAATAATACTGAATCAGCTTTAGAAATTGCTCAATTAAATTATGATCAAGCTGAAGCGGGAGGAAGGAGTGAAGATGTTATTATTGCTGAAGCTCAATTAAAACAGGCCGAAGCGGGTTTACAATCAGCTTACGCCAGTTTAGAAAAAACTATCATTAGGGCTCCCATTAGTGGGACTATTAACTCTCTTGAATTAGAGTCAGGGGACTTTGTTTCTGCTTTTATTCCAGTGGTTACTTTAGCTAATAATAAAACTTTAGAAATAATTACTTATATTACCGAGGAAGATAGAAATGACATAAAAGTTGGTTCAACAGTTGCCATTGGTTCCAATTGGCAGGGGGTAATTAAAAATATAGCCCCTTCTCTTGATCCTCAAACTAAAAAAATAAAAGTTGAAATTAGTGTGGCTGATTCAGAAATCTCTCTAACCAATGGGCAATCAGTGTCTTTATTGTTGCAAAGGTCTTCATCAGAAGGCCAAGTCATTGTCGATTTTTCGGTGCCAATTTCAGCTATTAAAATTGGAGCTGATAGAACTGTTGTTTATACAATTGACAGAGAAAACAAGTTGGTAGCACATCCTGTGGTGTTGGGTTCAATTCTTGGAGGAAAGATTATAATTTCAGAAGGAGTCAGTGTTGATATGAAAATTATAACGGATGCTAGAGGATTGCAAGAAGGGCAAGCAGTGGAAGTAGTCAAGTAATTTATACACAAAGTGGGTTAGGTGATCCATGTTAAATATCATTTAATTTTTTAACAAAAAATTAAATGGTTTGAATTTCACAGAAATTCAATTTAACAGGGTAATATTTTTCTAATTCGCTTTGTTCATAAGAAAAATATTATGCAAAGATTTTGGATTTTTTTCATTAAAAGAAGAAGTTTTACAATTTTGTTGATGGCAGGGTTAATTTCGGCTGGTTTGTTTTCTCTATTTGCTATAACAAAAGAATCTACTCCTGAAATTCAAATTCCCATCGCTATCGTAACAACTATTTTACCGGGGGCTTCGGCAGTTGATACGGAAAAATTAATTACAGATAAAATTGAAAATCAACTTTTAAATAATTTAGAGGCAGTTGATACGGTAACTTCTACATCGGGACAAGGTATCTCGTCTGTGGTGGTTGAGTTTAATGCTAAAGCTGATATTTCTTCTTCTATTCAAAAAGTTAAAGATGAAGTGGATAAAGTTAAATCAAATTTACCTACGGAGGCAGAAGATCCGATTGTGTCTGAAATAAATTTTGCTGACCAACCTGTTTTGATGCTGTCCATTTCAAGTGAATTACCCGTTACTAAATTTATTGAATTAACCAAGAAGGTTGAAGATGAATTGAAAACAGTTAATGGTGTTTCAAAAATATCTAAAAGCGGAATTCCAGAGAGGGAAGTGCGAGTGTTGGTTGACCCCTCTTCCTTATCTAAGTTTAAATTAAATATTTCTAATGTTGTTTCGGCTATTTCTCAAGCCAATAGTGCTATTCCAGCTGGTGAAATAGAAGTGCAGGAAATAAAATACCCCCTTCAATTTAAGGGTGATATTGTGAACCCTTCTGAGATTAAAGATATTGTTGTTTCTAATGTTGGAGGAAATGTTGTTTATGTCAGAGATGTTGCCTTTGTATCGGATGGAGTAAGCCAAAGTTCTTCTTTTTCAAGGATAAGTCTAAATGGCGAACCATCTCAGCAATCGGTATCGTTATCTGTTTTTAAAAGAAGAGGGGGTGATATTACGCAAGTGGCTGATGCGGTTAAAAATAAGTTAGCTGAATTGCAAAATGGGGGTATTTTAGAGGGGGCCGATGTTTTGGTTTCTGTTGATATGTCTAAATATTTAAAAGATGATCTCAGAAATCTTTCTCAATCAGGTCTCATGACGGTTTTCTTGGTGGTGTTGGTTTTATTTTTAGCTATCGGTTGGAGGGAAGCGTTAATTGCTGGTTTAGCTATCCCTTTTTCTTTTCTAATTGCTTTTGCGGGCCTCTATATCACCGGTAATACCATTAATTTTATTAGTTTGTTTGCTTTGATTTTAGCCGTAGGTATTTTAGTGGACTCAGCTATTGTAGTGACTGAAGCGATGCATACAAAAATTAAACGAGGGATGTCTGGTATGGAATCGGCCCTGGCTGTGATTAAAGAATTTTATGCTTCTTTGACTTCAGGGACGATGACAACCATTGCTGCTTTTTTCCCTTTGTTTTTCTTATCAGGCATCATTGGTGAATTTATTGCTGGGATTCCTTATACTCTTATTTTTGTTTTGTTGGCTTCTTTGTTTGTGGCCTTAGGAATCGTGCCCTTATTGGCAATGTCTGTTCTCAAAAAGAATGGAAATAGTAACGGAAAACTTTTAAAAATTCAGACAAAATATATTTCTTTGCTCCAAGGATGGTACAAAATTAAATTAAATAAAATTATTACAAACAAAAAAATTCAGAAAATTTTCTTATTGTCTATGGCAGGAGCTTTATTGTTGTCTTTGGCCTTACCTTTATCGGGTTTACTTAAAACCACTCTGTTTCCTAGTGAAGATTTGGACTTTATTTATCTTGATGTGGAAAGACAGCAAGGGACAATTTTGAGTGAGACTGATTTAACTATGCGAGCAGTGGAAGAAATTCTTTATGACCAACCTTATATTGAATCTTTTGTGACGACCACTGGTTCTTCCAATGCTTTCAGTTATTCGGGTAGTAGTGGAGGTGAAAAATTAGGGAATATAACAATTCTTTTGAGAGATAAAAGGAGTCAGACCAGTGAAGAAATTGTTGATTTATTAAGAAAGCAATTGGTAGTTATAAAAACAGCTAAAATAACAGTAGAACAATCTAGTAGCGGTCCACCATCAGGTAGTGCGATTTCCCTTAAATTTTTTGGAGATGACTTAGATGATTTGGAGAGAGTGGTTACACAAGCTGGCGATATTTTAAAGAAAATTTCTGGAACGGTTGATGTGTCTAATAGTATGAATAGCAACACCACAGAATTTGTTCTTGGAATTAACCGTTCTAAATTATCAGAATTTGGTTTAACTCCCGTTAATGTGGCTCAAGTTTTAAGGACGGCTGTTCATGGTGTCACCGCTACTACTATTAAGACAGGGGGAGAAGATATTGATGTTTCGGTAAAGTTAAATCTTAATACAAAAGATGTTAACCCCGACTTAAGTTCAGTGACTACTATAGATTCTATTCGTCAAATAGAAATTAGTGTTCCCAAGGGTTCTATTTTGTTGGGCTCGCTGATTAAAGTTTCAATGGAAAAAAGTAACGCTTTTATTAGCCACGAAGGGGGTGAAAGAATTGCCACTGTTTCTAGCAATTTGAGTCAGGGAGGAAATGCTGTTCAGATTAATCAAGAGTTTCAATCCAAAATAAAAGATGGAAGTTTGGTTTTGCCACAAGGGGTTATTTTAAAAACAGGTGGAGAAAATGAAGATATCACAAAAACTTTTACTGAGATGTTGGTTGCTTTAATCGCCGGGCTTTTATTGGTTATTGTGGTCTTGATATTACAATTTAATTCTTATCGTCAGACTTTCTTTATTGTTGTGGGGGTATTGCTATCCTTAATTGGAGTTTTAGTAGGTTTAACCATTACAGGTAACTCTTTTTCATTTCCTTCTTTTATTGGAGTAATTGCCTTGGCGGGGATTGTGGTAAACAACGCAATTATTTTGATTGATACAATGAATGTAATGAGGAAAGAAAATCCTGAAAAATCAATAGAGGAAATTGTGGTTGATTCTTCTCTTATTCGTTTGCGTCCAATTCTTTTGACTACCATTACTACAGTAATTGGAATGATTCCCTTGCTATTTGCTTCAGCCATGTGGGCTCCTTTATCTTATGCCATTATCTTTGGCTTGTCTTTTGCTACTGTGGTCACTTTGGTTCTCATTCCCATTTTATATATAAGGTATACGAAGTAGTTATAAAGTCAAAAGGAGAAAAGTTTGCCCTGCAAATTTTTCTTACTTTATAGACTTTTGACTTTACGACTTTCAACTCATCTATACTATATCAGCAAAATACCTCTCGGTTTTTTTGAAGAAAACAAAACCGATTATTAAAATAATAAGACAAGTAACTCCAGAGATAAGCAAGAGAGTCCAGTTGATAGGAGCATTACCCAAAATGGCGGCTCTGGCAGCTTTAATAACCCCAGTCATAGGATTAAGGGCTAACAACCAAGAATATTTACCAGCAATACTGGCTGGGTAGATGACGGGTGTTACAAACATCATCATAGAAATGAAGAAAGGTAAAGCATAACGAACGTCACGATATTTAACATTGATAGATGCTAAGAACAAACCTCCCCCGACAGATGCCATGAAAGTAATCAGTAACAAAAGAGGTAGGATGAAAAGACCCTCTATGTTTGGTAAATATTGATAATAAATCATCATAGCGACAAGAATAATGGAAGCGATAAAAAAATCAACGAATTTTGTAATGGCGGAAGAGATTGGCAAAAGTAAACGGGGAAAATATACTTTAGTAATAATTCCTTTATTGTTGATTAAACAACTACTCGTATCGGATAAGGCACCGGAAAAAAATTGCCACAACAATAAGCCCGTGTAGACAAAAATGGGGTAGGGGATGCCATCAGAGGGCATCTTGGCAAAACCACCAAAGAAAACAGTGAAAACTACCATGGTCATAAATGGTTGAAAGAGTGCCCATAAAATACCAACAACAGTTTGTTTGTATCTAACTTTGATATCTCGCCAAGTGAAAAAATAAAGCAATTCTTTAAATTTCCAAATTTCTTTAAGGTCGTCCCAACTAATTGTTTTCTTGGGTTTAATCACTGTAAGCTTTTGGCTATCCATAAATTTATTTTATGCTATTTATTCTATCTAATCTTTTACTTTTTCGCCACTTTTTTAAATTTATGGCTATGCGATAGCCATTTCTTTAAAATAATTTATTTTTTCTAATTTGTAAGATATAATGCAATGATGTCTAAGAAAAAATTCTCATTGGTTCTTGTTTTTTTTATTTATGTTATTTTTATTTCGGATATAATTGCTAATTATTTTTACCTTTATTGGCGGTTTTGGTGGTTTGATATAATTATGCATTTTTTGGGTGGTTTATGGATTGCTGGTTTAATGTATTATCTTTTTTTCTTGTCCGACTACTTACCAAAAGTTTTTAAAAAATATTCTGTTTTCATTCTCACCTTCTCTTTTGTCTTGATTATTGGTATTTTGTGGGAGATTTTTGAATATATAACCAAAGTGTCTGTGCGACAAGATAATTATGTTTTAGACACATATTTGGATTTATTGATGGATATGTTTGGTTGGGTATTGGCTTATTTTTTGTTATCCAAATTAAAGTTAGGTAAATTTTTTATTGCGAAAAAAGAGGAAACTGATAAAATAATAGATACAGTCAAAAGTTCATAAAGTCCATAAAGTCAAAAGGATAAAAACTGAACAATTTAAAAAAAACTATGAGTTATCAATTGAAATTTCAAAATTATTATCAGGGTTTATAAGGGCTTTATAGACTTTTAACTAATTTATATTATGGATGAAAAAGGTAGTTTTTTAAAACCAAAGTTATGTGTTTCTGGCGCAGCTGATACGACGCACTTAACTAAAGATGCCATTATTAAAACAGAAGAGTTGGGAAAAGAAATAATTAGACAAGGAGGAATTTTAGTAACAGGAGCCACTTCGGGGTTGCCTCTTTGGGCAGCTAAGGGAGCGAAAAGTGAAGGAGGTACTTCCATTGGTTTTTCTCCTGCAGGAACTGAGAGTGAGCATATTAATTCTTATAAATTACCTACAGAGTATATGGATTTTATTATTTATACAGGTTTTGGTTATCCAGGAAGAGACCTAATTTTAACTAAGTCAGTTGACGCAGTATTTATTTCAGCGGGAAGGGTTGGTACAATTCATGAATTTACGATTGCTTTTGAAGATGAAAAGCCTATGGGTATTTTGGAAGGCGACTGGGCTACAGATGAAATTATCCAATTAATTATTGAAAAAGCTCATCGGCCAAACGATAAAATTGTCTTTGACCCTGACCCTAAGAAATTGGTTGAAAAAGTTTTAGAATTAATTAAGAAAGAAAAAGAGATTAATTACAGAAATTATAAAAAAGTAGGAGTAAGTTTTTAATGGGGTTTGTCTTCCTCTTCTTGTTTTCTCAGACAAGATTTAATATGTCTTTTTGCATCGGCTGTTTTGGCAATATTTAACCATTTACCCGTTGGGGTTATTTTTTTTGTGGTAATTATTTCTACAATATCCCCATTTTTTAACTTGGTATCAAGAGAGACTAATTTACCTTGAACTTTGGCTCCAGACATATGATTGCCAATATCAGAGTGAATGGCAAAAGCAAAATCAATTGGGTTAGAATCTATGGGCAAGTCAATAACATCTCCCTTAGGAGTAAAAATAAAAATTCTATGTTCAAAAAAATCTTTTTTTAATTCATCTACAAATTCTTTAGCATGAACACTATTTTGATTATCCACTATTTTCTTAATCCAAGTAGGAACATCGGGAGTAGTGATTTCTTTTTTCTCTAACTTGTGAATATTGGGGAGAAGTTTTTTTATCCACATATTATAAGAGTGGTCAGTTTTTTTATTTACTTTGTGTGATTTATAGAGCAGATGAGAAGCAATTCCATATTCAGCTTTTTCGTGCATTTCGGCTGTTCTTAATTGAATTTCTATAACATTTCCGAATCGTGTAAAGATGGTGGTATGTAAGCTCTGATAACCATTTGGCTTGGGAAAAGCAATATAATCTTTTATTCGTCCAGGCATGGGTCTCCTAAAACTATGGATAATACCAAGTGCTTTATAGCAATCATTGACGGTTGGAACAATAATTCTTAAGGCCAAAATATCGTAAATTTTATTAACATCCCAATTTTTTCTTTCTAATTTTCTGTATAAACTATAGAGTCCTTTTTTCCGATAGCTTGTTTCAATATTGGTAATTCCTTCTTTAGCTAATTTTTTTATAATAGTTCGGCTTACTTTTTTTAATGAATTAACGTCTTCACTATTTCTTTCTTTAATAATAGATTTGATGGTTTCATATTCCTTGGGGTAGACGTAAGGAAAAGATAAATCTTCTAATCGACGATTTAACAAACCCATGCCTAAGCGATAAGCCAATGGGGCAAATATTTCCAATGTTTCTGTTGCAATCCTCAGCTGTTTTTCTTTAGGAACATATTGCAGAGTTTCCATATTATGAATACGATCTGCCAATTTAATTATGATAACCCTGATATCTTGTGAGGAAGCTATAAATAATTTTCTCAAACTTTCGGCATGTCGTTTAAGTCCCTTAAAACGAATTTTCCCCAACTTAGTTACTCCGTTTATAAGGAAAAGGATTTCTTCTCCAAATTCTTTTCTGATTTCTTCTTCGTTGGCGCTGGCATCTTCGATAACATCATGTAAGAGACCTGCGGCAACTACAATAGCGCTCATTCCAAGAAGAGCTAAGTTTCTGGCAGTTTCGTAAGAGTGGTTGAAATAGGGTTCACCAGAATAACGTAATTGTCTGGCATGAGCTTTTTGGGAGTAATCAAAAGCTCTTGTTATCATCTTTATTTCTTCCTTGCTGGGTGATTTTATCAGAGAAATGAGTTCTTTGGTATTTTTCATTGATATATAGGATAACTTTTTGGCTTTAAAAAAACAACAGAGTAAGTTGTCCCCTGTGACAGATTGTTAAGTAAAAAGATAAGGGGATAATGTATACAGATACTTTTATTAAGTTCTTTTTAATTTTTTGAAGAGGGGGGATAAGATGGGACAAGAATTGATAAAGGTTTTAATTATTGGGGGTGACTCGATTGTTTGTGGTAAAGCTAGTTTGATCATCTCCGAAATTATAGAGGGGATGGGAAATATCGCAAAAATCACAATCGGGACAACTGGGAATCTGGTATCAAAAATAATAAGAAACGAGGGAAAGTTTCGAAAAGTCATCCAAATACAAGGAGGAAGTCTTGAAGAAATTTCCCCTGAAATTTTTGAAAGGGGGGCAAAAGATTGTTGGGTTATATAAGATTATCCCTAAGAATAGGAGTAAGTCATTTTTGTAGCTTGGCTTGCTCCTTTTGTATTACTTTTATTTTAAATAAATAAAAAATTAAAACAATTGTTATTCCAAGAAATGCTCCAACTAAAATATCAAGAGGCCAGTGAATTCCGACAACAATGCGGGATAAGCCAACTAATAGAGCACTAATAAAAAATAAAAATCCGATTTTATAATTAGTGAAAAGAGTAACAGCGGTAGCCAAAGCAAAAGCTAGGGTGGTATGTCCTGAGGGGAAAGAATCATTTAGCCCGTGAGTAAAGAGAGGTTTTACATTTGCTAACACTAAAAAGGGACGGGGACTAAAACAAAAAAACTTAATTAGTTCGGCCATGAACCAAGCAATAAAAGCAATGGCAAAAATTTGCAAAAGATTTTTTAAATTTATTTTTTTGAGAATAAATAAGAAAACTACTGCTAAAACAAGCCACCAGATTAACCAATCGGCAATGAAGATAACGAGAACATCTATAAACTTATTTTGAAAAGCTAAATTGTTAAAAAAATAAAAAATACTTTGGTGCATACAATTTACCCTGTTAAATATGATTTGACTCTTCTCCTAATAAATGTTTTTCCATGATGGGTTTTTAAATATTTTTCTCTATGTGTGGCGTCTTGTTGATTTAAACAAGCTTCATAATAAATTAGTTTTAATGGTAATCTCTTTTTTGTTGAACAAACTTTTCCTTTATTATGACCGTCAAATCTTAACTTTAAATTTTTTGTATAACCTGTATAAAATTTCTTGTCTTGTCGTGACTGTAACACATATACGTAAAACATATCTCTCTAAAATTTAAAGTTATTTAGTAGGGTTTATTATAACACATTTAATTTTTGATTATTTAATTTTAGAGTAATTATCTGATTATTATCCGAAATGATAATTAGGAACCGCTATGAGAAAGAAGAGTTTTAATTGTCTTAAGAGCAATTTTTAGGTCAATAAGAAATGATTGGTTTTTTATATAGAATAAATCATAAGAAAGTTTAACTTCTGTTTGTTTTATGTCAATGGAGTGACGAGGAACTTCCTTATGATAAATTTGAGCCCAGCCAGATAAACCGGGTTTTATTAAATGGCGAATACCATAATGAGGGATTTTTTCTTCATATTGCTGAACTGCAGAAAGAAATTCAGGTCTTGGTCCGATAAGGGAAACATCCCCTTTTAAAACATTCAAGGCCTGAGGCAATTCGTCAATTCGCCATCTTCTTAAGAATTTCCCCACTTTAGTCACTTTATTTTCATTCTTGCCCCAATCGCTAGCGTCGGCTGATGTTTGGGTCATTGTTCTAAATTTGACCAATTTGATAACACTGTTGTTTTTTCCTATTCTTTCTGGAAAATAAAATAAAGGACCTTTATCTTTTTCTATTTTCATCATTAAATAAACGAAGGGGCAAATAATTATAAAAATTATGACCAAAGGTAAGGCAACGAAAATATCCATCAATCGCTTGGAAAAAGAATAGAGATGTCTTTTGGAAGAATTGATATTTTCTAAAAACCAATGATATTTGATAAGAGAAATTGGAATTCTATCAAAAATATCTTCGTAAACCTTATGGATATCTAAAAATTTGATTTTGGAAAAAATAAGATTATAAAAATAAGGAACAATTTTTTGAAGTTCAGGGTCTTTTAAATCCATCACAATTGTTGAAATGTTGTGTTCGTAGACAGGATTGAGAATTTCTTTTTGAAAATCTATTTTAGATGTTTTATCTAAATTAATAGTAAGCACAAATTGAAGATTATACCAAGGATTGTTATTAACTTCTTTTTTTATTTTAATCACTTCTTCTCCTCTCCCAATCAACATCGCGTTGAATTTATTTTTTACTCCTAACAAAGGGACAATATAGGTTCTCCAAAGAAGAATAAGGATTAGAGAAATAATTAAATAAATAAAGAGAATTGTTTTAGGGGCGAGGCCAAAAAAAGAAGTAAAATAGAAAAAGATAATAGCCACAATACTATTAATAATTTGAGTATGAATGATAGTTGAAAATAAATATCTTTGTTGGACCAAAGCTTGTCTTTCATAAAGTCCAGCAATAAAAAAGGAAATTATCCAAAAAAAGAAGAGAATAGAAAAAGGAAAGAGATGTTCCAAAAAGAAGGCTTGTTCGGGAACTTTTGCATAACGAATAAAGATGGTTAACCAAAGAGAAATAGTAAAAAATAAAATATCCCCGACAAACAAAAATATGGGTTCTTTCTTGTTTAGAATCAACATTTTTACAAATTATACAATATTTTTTTAGAAAAAGCGATGTTTTTTAAAAAGGTGCGGGTATTGATTTTTTTGTTAAAGTTGTTAAAATTATCTCAGCAGTGGTCGACAACTGCCTTTTACTAAATTGCTTTGAGTTAAAAATAAAGTTCAAAGTTGATTATGAATTGTTGTTAATAAATATTATGTCAGAAATTAAAGATGTAGAGTTTTTAGAATATGTTGTCAAAGGATTGGTTGATAATCCAAAGGCTGTTAAAGTTGATAGAAAAGTAGATGAAATGGGGGTGTTGATTACCCTTGATGTTGATCCAGCTGATATGGGTAAAATTATTGGTAAAAGTGGAAACACCGCTAAGGCCATCAGAACGCTTCTCAGGGTTGTTGGAATGAAAAATAATTCTCGCGTTAATTTAAAAATTAACGAACCCGAAGGAAATAACAGACCTATGCCAAAAATGTTTTCAGAAAATTCTGGAGATAATAATGCTAATAGTGTCGACGATGCCATGGAAGATCTAAAATCATTGTAATTTTTAATCTTTAAACAATAAAAAACTGACGTTGAAGTAACGTTGGTTTTTTATTTATGAACTTTCTGGGAATTCGTTTAAAAATGTGTAATAATGGATTTATTATTCTTAAATTTTAACTAAAAATGCTTTCGCTTGGAATTGTTGGTTTGCCTAATGTGGGGAAGTCTACATTATTTAACGCACTAACAG
>CAYWKC010000001.1:116528-124476 GCA_964459145.1 uncultured Candidatus Saccharibacteria bacterium | reverse complement strand
CTTTGTCCGTTGGTGATCGATGTATTCATCGTCATCCTCCTTAATTAAAATTTATCAGAATCGCTCTGACCAGCGACAAGTCTTGTTGTTAAGACCAGTATTTTAGTTATTTTTTTGAAAATAACTAAAATACTGGTCTTAAACTTATTAAATCTTGATATTATTAAAGAACTGACTACACAATTATTATACACAGCAGTCAAATAAAGTCAAGGTTTTGTGGTAATGTGCACACACATCTGGCACTTTTGGTAGATTATCAGTTAATGTCTATTAAAATGTCACAAAACATAGGAGAAGAAAGGCTAAGATGGATAAAACCTATCTTAGATAAAGAGATTAGTATTAAAAACATAGCAAAGGTCTGTCCGTATAGTGAGAGAAGTATTAAACGGTGGTTAAGTAATTATCGTAAACACGAAATAAGAGGTTTGACTCCCAAAAGTACCGAACCCCAAACTCAACCTAACGAAACACCAGTTTGGATAAAAGAAAGAATTATTGAATTAAGAAAAAAGACAAAACTCTGTGCTAAAAAATTACATTGGAGATTAGAAAAAGAAGGCATTTTTGTACATGAAAGAACTGTAGGTAAGATATTAAAGAAAGAAAACTTGGTGAGAAAATACAGAGTTAAAAAGATTAAATACAAATATATTAAAGCAGAAAGACAGCCCGGTGAATTAGTAGAGATAGATGTTAAATATGTCCCTAGCCCTATTAAAAACAAGAAATATTATCAATATACAGCTATTGATACAGCAAGTCGTTGGAGATATTTAAAGATTTATGATGAACAGAGTAGTTTTAATTCAATTTGTTTTCTGCAGGAAGTGATGACTAGATTTAAATATACAATACAAAGTATTAAAACAGACAACGGCTCTATCTTTACTAACTATTACGTTGGTATGACTAAGAGATCAGATCTGACAGTTAAAACTGTTCATTCTTTAGATTTATTCTGTCATAAACATAATATGATTCATTATCTTATTGATCCTGGTAAACCAGCTCAAAATGGAAGAGTAGAAAGAAGTCATCGAGAAGATCAAGAAAAGTTTTATGAACAACATAAGTTCAGAAACATCTTAGATTTACAAAACAAACTCATCTTATGGAATGATTATTACAATAATCTAGAACATTGTTCCTTAGATGGAAAAACACCCAATGAGGTGCTAAAATCGTTTCAACAAAAAGTGCCAAAAGAGTGTACCTAAAACATCCCTCCTACTGTAAAGGGTAAGGGTCGCACAATCTTGGGGGGTGAGAACTTTGTGGCTATGCGATAGCCACAGGGGAATAGAAACAATTGTGGATAATTTTGTATCTGTGGCTATGCGATAGCCACAAAATAGCCACAAAATATAACTGATTTTTATTGGAGAGCTGAAGCGATGATGTAACTTTGAGAGGTGGAACCTCCCGAAGTAGTGTGAGGCAACCCGCAGGGTTGCCTCTTTTTATTTTTCTGACCTAAAGTGTTATAATCTAGTTATGTTTAACTTGAAAACAGAAATTGAGAAGGTTTCTCAAAATAAGAAAGCCATAGGTCATTTTAATATTGCCAATTTTGAAATGCTAAAAGCGATTTTTTTAGCTGGCCAAACATTTTCTCAAACTAAAGGGGAACAAATTTCTCTGATTATTGGTTTATCAGAGGGAGAGAGAAAATTTATTGGGGCTCGACAGGTAGTGCCTTTTATCAAAAGTTGGGGAGAAGAAAATAACTACCCTGTGTTTGTAAATGCTGATCATTGTCATTCTTTAGAAAGTGTCAAAGAGGCCTGTGAGGCAGGGTTTGACTCTATTGTCATTGATAACTCTAGATTTGCTTTGGAGGAAAATATTGAAAAAACCAAAGAAATTGTTGCTTTTGTTAAGGTAAATTATCCTAGTATTCTTTTGGAAGGGGAATTGAGAGCAATTGGAGAACACTCAGCTCTTTTAAATAATATTCCTCAAGAAGCGAGGATTGGAGAAGATCAGTTAACGACAGCAGGAGAGGTGTTTAAATTTGTTGAAGAAACAGGAGTTGATTTGGTTGCTCCTGCTGTGGGGAATATTCATGGTATGTTGAAGGATTCTTTTAATCCAGATTTGGATATTGAAAGAATTAAAGAAATTAAAGAGGCTGTAATTACTCCTCTTGTTTTACATGGGGGCTCAGGTTTAAAAAATAGAGAAATAGAAGAAGCTATTTTAGCTGGAATAGTTATTGTGCATATCAGCACAGAATTAAGAAAGGTTTATAGTTCAGAGGTTCAAAATTTGGCAAGAGATTTTTTTGTTAGTAATCCAGATGAAGTTGCTCCCCATAAGATAATGGAACCGGTAATTGTTAAATTACAGCAATTGGTTGAAAAGAAGTTAGAATTATTTAATTAAGATGAAGTCAAATGTTTTGGTTAATACAAAAGAAGGATTTGAACACACGCTCGTGCTCTCCTGCCTGCCAACAGACAGACCTGTGGGCTTATCAAAATTGTTTTCTTTTAGTCTTTGATTTCTATGCTGAAATTATATAAAAAAATGGGGGAAACTCCTTTAGAGTGTTTAGAGAGATTTCGTCAAAGTAATTCTAAATATGAAAATATAAAAATGACTTATGCTGGAAGATTAGACCCCATGGCAGAGGGGGAGCTTTTAGTGTTGTTAGGAGAAGAATGCCAAAATAAAGACAAATATCTCGGTCTTGATAAAGAATATGAGTTTGAAGTTTTGTTTGGTTTGCAAACTGATACTTATGATATCCTTGGATTACCTCACTTGGAGGTTGAGCCTCCAAGTGAATATGATGTGGCAAGACATCAAGAAAAAGTTGAAAGATTTCTTAAAAATATTAAAGGAAAACAGGTGCAAAAATATCCTCCTTTTTCTTCTAAAACTATCGGGGGAAAACCGCTGTTTGAATTAACAAAAGAGGGAAGTTTAGACGAGCAACAATTACCCGAGAGAGAAATTGAGGTTTATGAAACGAATTTTATGAAAAGTTATTGGATGACAGGGAGAGACTTAAAGTTGGAGATTTTTAAGAGAATATTATTGGTACACGGAGATTTTAGACAAGAAGAAATTTTGCAGAATTGGGAAAAGAATTTGAATGGTCGCGAAGGGGAGCAGTTTCTTATTTCTAAAATCAGAATTAAATGTTCAGGGGGAACTTATGTAAGAGGGTTGGTTAATTCTTTGTCCGAGAGAATTAGTTATCCAGCGGTTACTTTTTGGATCAAAAGAACAAAGATTTTTGTGTAAAACATATCAAAATAATCCGAAAAGAGGGACGGCTCTGCCGTCCCTCTTTTAATTTTAATTAAATTTTTTGTTTTCCTTTTAAATAAATGAATTAAGAATATCTAATTTACCAACTGTTTGAATAATATCACCAGCTACCAACATCACTCCAAAAATTATAACCATTAAAATAATAGTAGCTAATAGTTTTTGGTCTTTTTTCCATTGGGCCCTTCGCCAAATATTAGGTAATGCAAAAATAGCAAAAATGCTAACAGTAAAAGGTAATATTAAAGAAATAATATAAATTGCTCCCCAAAAAATATGGGAAATTGGAAGCATTGTTGTTGAGGCTGAAAGTGTGCGGAAAACAAAACCAATGGCAGAAAAAATATTATCTAAATAAGCAATAGTAAAATAAAGAAACAAGAACAAATAACTGGTCGTAAACAAAGCATACCACGAAGAAGTGAAATAAAATTGTTTTAAAGTGGGCTTTTTATCCGTTTTTTCCATAATTTTAAATGGTTATAAATTTTGTGTAATAAGCATCATTATAAAACAAATTTTAAAAAAAGCAATGGTTTAAGGTAATGTGTACACATATTTGGCACTTCTAACAAAAATTGTTTTGGTAATAAGAAAACTGCCCAGACAGAAGCAATTTTCTGTTGGACAGTTGTGTTGTTACCTGACATCGCGATTGGGGGGGGTGAATCCCTCTTTCTCGTCGAGCAGGACGAACTCGGGCGGTTTGGTTTGGTCTGCCCTTGACCCTTTGTCAAAAGGAAGGAATATCAATCGCTTGCTGTCTTTGACGATGTAGCCTTCCTGGTGATTGAGGGTTTCGAATTTGCCGATTACCTCGGCTACGACTTCTTTTTTTGTTGGTTGGATGTTTTCAAGGACGGTTTGTCTTGTAAGGTGTTTAGACAATTTATTAGTGGTCCATAATCCAATGGCGACCCCTGAAAAAAGACAACCAATTGCCAGAAGAACAATAGCAAAAATAGTTAAAACTTTCTCTTTTTTTGGCATTTTTCTTTCCCTCCTTAAAGTTTATGGTTTCTGTAAAAGGGCGACTATTATTACTGTTGAAAGTATAACTATAATTAGATGTCAAGACAGATGAGAACGGTGGATTTTGCGCCTGTCCGCCTTGGGCGGGGTGCAAAAACCACCCTTGTCTTTATTTTTAGTCAATTCTGTTGAAATATGCTAAAATCTTGGCTATGAATATCAAAAATATCAGAAATTTTTCCATTATTGCTCATATTGACCACGGTAAATCAACTTTAGCTGATCGGATGCTGGAAATTACTAATACAGTGGAAAAAAGAAAAATGAAAGCTCAAGTTTTGGATACGATGGATTTAGAAAGAGAGCGAGGGATTACGATTAAAATGCAACCAGTCAGAATGGAGTGGAAAGGTTATATTTTAAACTTAATTGATACCCCTGGACATATTGATTTTTCTTATGAAGTTTCCCGAGCTTTGCGCGCGGTGGAAGGTTCGGTTTTATTGGTGGATTCCACTCAAGGTGTGCAAGCCCAAACTTTAACGACTTTAAATATGGCGAAAGAATTAGGTATCCCGATTATCCCAGTTCTTTCAAAAGTTGATTCGCCTTTAGCCCGAATAGAAGAAGTTAAATTAGAAGTGGTAAAATTATTGGGGTGTCGTATTGGTGATGTCTACGAGACATCAGGAAAAACGGGAAAAGGAGTGGTTGAACTCTTAGACGGAATCTTAGAAAAAATTCCTGAACCGACAAATGAATATAAAAATAAAGATGACTTTAGAGCTTTAGTCTTTGATTTTGAATATTCTACTCATAGAGGAATTATTGTTTATATTAGAGTTTTAGATGGAGAAATTTCTAAAAATACCCAATTAATTTTTCGTGGTGTCAAAGAGAAGTTTAACTCTTTGGAAGTAGGAATTTTTTCTCCTGATGAAATTCCTAAAAATTTTCTAAAAGCAGGTGAAATCGGATATATTGTGACAGGAATTAAAAAACCGGGAGTATCTTCTGTTGGAGATACCATTACTTTGGCTAAAAGCACTCTACCAGTCTTGGTTGGTTATCAAAAACCAAAACCTGTTGTCTGGGCTTCAATTTATCCAGAAAGTTCTGATGATTTTAATACTTTAAGATTATCTTTAGGAAAATTACAGTTATCGGACGCTTCTTTTACTCATGAAGAAGAATCTTCAGGAGCTTTGGGGCGGGGTTTTCGGTGTGGTTTTTTAGGAATGCTTCATTTAGAAATTATCACAGAAAGATTAAAGAGAGAATTTGGGATTGAATTAATTGTTACTCATCCAAGTATTTCTTACGAAGTTTATTTCAAAAAAGGAGATAAAAAAATGATTTTTTCGCCAGTCTTTTTTCCAGAACACGGAGAAGAAGAGAAAGTTATGGAACCGTGGATATCTTTAAATATAATAACTCTAGCTAAATATTTAGGAAACATCACGCAATTATTTTATGAGCATGAAGTAGCAATGGGGGACTCTCAAGATTTTGGAGAAGGAAGATTATCAATTAGTGCTGAGATGCCCCTCAGAGAATTGATGAGAAATTTTTTTGATGATTTAAAAAGCGCCTCTTCAGGTTATGCTTCTTTATCCTATGAAATGTTAAATTATCGTTTAGCAGAAGTAATTAGAATGGATATTTTGGTAGCGGAAGAATTAGTTCCGGCTTTTTCGAGAATTGTAGCTAAAAGGAGAATTCAAGAAGAAGCAGAAAAAACTGTTGAAAAATTAAAGAAAATTTTACCAAGACAGATGTTTGTGACCAAAATTCAAGCCAAAGCTATGGGAAGAATTATTGCTTCGGAAAAAATTTCTGCTCTCAAAAAAGATGTGACGGGTTATTTGTATGGAGGGGATATCACTCGTAAAATGAAATTGAGAGAAAAACAAAAGAAAGGAAAAAAACGCCTGTTGGCTTCAGGAAGAGTAAAGATCTCTCAAGATGTTTTTTTAAAGATGATGAAGAACGATTAGGTTTTGCCTACCAGCAGACAAGTCTATAAAGTCCACTTTTGGTTTTATGGACTTTACAGACTTTCGACTGTCTTATTATTGCCAGATAGGAACATACATTGCTATCATACTGATAGCTACCAAAATCCCGATAACAACCCAAAAGATTTGAATTACTTTTTTGCTTTTTTTATCAAATAACATATTCTATATATTATACTTTTGTTTATTTTTTTCAATTAAGTTATGTCTCAAATTAAATTAAAAAAAATTGTTTATTCGTGGCCTATTTTGATTTTATTGTTAATAATAGTATTATTAATTGGAAAAAGCGTTTGGGGAGTTTATAAAAGTGAAAAAATTTCTTCAGATAACAAACTACTATCTGAAAAAAAATATGAAGAATTAGAGGAAAGAAGTAAGTTGATTTCTTCGGAGATTGAAATGTTGAAAACAGAAAAGGGAATTGAGACAGAAATAAGAGATAAGTTTAGGGTGGCTAAAGAGGGAGAGCAATTAGCTATAATTATAAATTCGGGTGAGAATCTGGAAGATAAAACTGCAATAAAAGAAGAGGGTTTTTGGACAAAAATTTGGAATTTTTTGCGGGATTAGTTAAGTGGTATAACACGACCTTCCCAAGGTTGAATCATGGATTCGATTTCCATATCCCGCACAATGAAAAAATTATAAATTATTAAGTAATTAAAAAGAGATATGATAAAAAATAAAAAAAATTCTAACGGGGTGAAAATGTATTCAACTCCAACTTGTGGGTATTGCAATATGGCTAAGGATTTTCTTGATGAAAAAGGAATAAAGGTAGAAGTTTTTGATGTTTCTGTTGATGAGAAAAAAAGACAAGAATTGATAGACAAAAGTGGACAAATGGGCGTGCCAGTTTTTGAAATCGGTGAAGAGATTGTGGTTGGTTTTGACCAAGCTAGAATTTCTGAATTGTTGGGATTATAATTGCTTTATTAGTATCCTGTCGAGAAGGCGGGTATAGGTCCCCGTAGTTCAATGGATAGAACAGAGCACTCCTAACGCTCAGATGCAAGTCCGATTCTTGCCGGGGACACAAAACAAAAACAGTATTTTTTTAGGAATTTATTTATGATAAAATATATTCATGGATCCAGAAGATAAAAAAATAATAAGAGAAAATTTAGAAATTGCGAGAGAAAATCGAAAGGTGTTAAAAAAAATGCGTCGGGGACAGTTTTTAGGTAATATAGTCCGTATTTTTTATTGGATAATTATTATTGGGGCTTCTTTTGGCGCTTACTATTTTCTTCAGCCCTATATTGATAAGATAAAAGATCTTTTTTCACAGATTAAGGGTTCTTAAATTGAGAAGTGAGATTTATTGAAAATTGTCAAAAATAAGGTAATATTCTTAATAAGAAATGCTGAGGTAGCTCAGTTGGTAGAGCATTCGCCTGAAGAGCGAAGGGTCGGCGGTTCGAACCCGCCCCTCAGCACAGAGAAAATCCGTGTCAAGCGGATTTTTGTGTGAGGGAGAAAGCCAACTGCTTGGCTTTCGGGCGGGTTCGAAAGTCGGAATATGTTACGACTGCAAGGAGTAACTATGAGACGGGGTCGCGAACACTTTGTTTTTTTGGAGTGCGAAGCACGAACAAAAAACTTAGTGATTCGTGACCGAACCCGCCCCTCAGCACAGAGAAAATCCGTGTCAAGCGGATTTTTGTGTG
>CAYWKC010000001.1:7468-116428 GCA_964459145.1 uncultured Candidatus Saccharibacteria bacterium | reverse complement strand
GACCGAACCCGCCCCTCAGCACAGAGAAAATCCGTGTCAAGCGGATTTTTGTGTGAGGGAGAAAGCCAACTGCTTGGCTTTCGGGCGGGTTCGAAAGTCGGAATATGTTACGACTGCAAGGAGTAACTATGAGACGGGGTCGCGAACACTTTGTTTTTTTGGAGTGCGAAGCACGAACAAAAAACTTAGTGATTCGTGACCGAACCCGCCCCTCAGCACAGAGAAAATCCGTGTCAAGCGGATTTTTGTGTGCACAACTTTCTATTGCAATTTTTCTAAAAAAGGATAATCTAAAATTAGGTTGTAATTTGAAAAAAAAATTAACTTTTTGATCCTTTAATAAAGAGAAAGGGGAGATTATGGGAAGACTTCGTAGTTGTACGATAGGAGTCTGCCCTCGTTGTCTGCATATACGAGGGTTATCTAAACACCATGTTTTTCCCAAGAGGTTTTTTGGGAAGGGGAATGGCAATCGAAGTGTGTTACTTTTATGTGGAGAGTGCCATGAGTTCATTGAAAACATAATTCCCTATTCAGTCAAACTCAATAAAGGGCAGTATTTGGAGCTCCACCAATTGTTTCTGAAAGGAGAGAGTTATGAGGAACTCTCTTCACGAGTAAAAGTTTTTTCTCGGAAAAAAAATGAATATAAAAACAATCGTGTGGATTTTGCGATAACTTCTTCTTTTAACTTTGCTAAAAGTTAAATCGACTCTTCAGCCATTTTTTTAACCTCGTTGCCGTCGGCGCTTGCGCCGACGGCTTTTATTTCTTTCAACACAGCTCCAATTAAAATTCCTATTTTAGACTTATCTTCAATACCCAGTTCGGTTTTTTTTCTTTCCACGATTTTTTTAATTTCATCGTTTTCCATCATTTTAGGCAGATACTTTTCTATAATTTCTAATTCACTTTTTTCATTTTGAACTAAGTCATCTCGGTTACCTTTGGCAAATTGTTCAATAGAATCTTTTCTTTGTTTTACGGCCCTTTTTATTACGTCTAAAGCACTTTCATCGGAAATTTCTTCTTGGGGTTTCTTTTTTTGAGCAATTAATTCATTAGTAAAACCAGCTGAAATTCCTCGCAAAGTAGTCATTTTTAAAGTATCTCTGTTTTTCATGGCTTCTTTAAGGTCAGTTTTTATTTTTTCTTGTAACATATTTTTAAAAAATTATAGTATAATAATCATTAATGATAACAAAAATAAAGAGTAATTGGTATAGTTTGAATAAAAAGGAGTTAGAAAAAGAATTAAAAACCGATTTCAAAAAAGGGTTAAGTGAGTTAAAAGTGTTAGAATTACAGAAAGTTTTGGGAAAAAATGTTCTTAAACAAGGCAAGAAAATTACTCTTCTTAAAAAAATAATCAACCATTTAAAAAGTCCAATGGCATTTATTTTAATTATCGCTGGGGTGCTTGCTATGGCATTAGGCTATTTTTTAGATGCTATTATTATTTTTTTAGTGGTTGTTATCAATTTATTTGTTGGAATTCTACAAGAAAATAAAGCTGACGAGGCCTTTGAGAAATTAAATACTGCACAAAAAAAATACGCCACAGTTCTTCGTGATGGGGCGCAAAAAATTATTTTGGCCTCTGAATTAGTTAGGGGAGATATTGTTTTATTAGAAGCTGGTTCAGCTGTTCCAGCTGATTTAAGATTAATTGAAAATAAAGATTTATTAATAAACGAGGCAACTTTAACTGGGGAATGGGTGGGAGTAACTAAAAGCATTGAGTCAATAAAAGAGAAAAACCCCATTTTGTTAAATCAAACAAATTTAGTTTGGATGGGGACTTTAGTTTCGGCTGGTTATGGAAAAGGAGTTGTCGTAGAAGTGGGTCAAAATACTCAATTGGGTAAAATCTCGAAAGATATGTCTAATTTTGAGATGAACACTCCTTTAAAGAAAAAATTAAATAAGTTAGTTAGATTTCTCTCTGTGTTAATTTTATTTTCAGTTGGAATTATTTTTGTGGTAGGGGTTCACAATGGGGAAAGTTATGCCAATATGTTATTAATAGCAATTACTGTCGCAATTTCTGCTATTCCACAAGGTCTCCCTATTGCAATCACTTCTGTTTTATCTGTTGGAATGAAAGAAATTTTAAAAAAAGGGGGCTTGGTCAAAAATCTTTTGGCACCCGAAACTATGGGAAATATTACCGTTATTTTAACGGATAAAACAGGAACAATTACTCGGGCAGAAATGAAGTTGTCTCAGATTTTAACCTATAGTCACTCAGAAGAAGATAAAAGGGAAGTTTTAACAGATATAGTTATTAGTTCAGATGCTTTTATTGAAAGAGGTAAAAAAAGCGGATTAATTATTCATGGTCGCCCTCTTGAAAAAGCAATTTTAGCTGCTGGTTTAGAGCAAGGAATCAGCCAAGATGAATTAAAAGAAAAGAATAAAAGATTAGACTTACTGTTGTTTTCTTCTGATAATGGCTATTCAGCTTCGTTAAATGAATACAAGAAAGGAAGACAACGAATTTATATTTCAGGAAGGCCGGGCATTCTTTTAAAAAAATCAAAATTTGTTTTGAAGATGGGCAAAAAAGTTAAGATAAGTAAAGATGACATCAAATATTTTGAACATCTGTTAGAAGAAAAAACTAATCAAGGTATGCGTTTGACTGCCATTGCTACTAAAGTAGTAAAATGGAATAAAATTGAAGAAGAAGTTTTGGGAGATTTAGTTTTCGGTGGTCTTTTGGTTTTTGATGATCCGATTAGGGATGAGGTAAAAGAATCTATTAAAGTTGCAAAAGAATTAGGGGTAAGAACTATTATGTTAACAGGCGATAACAAAGGAACTGCTCAAAAAATAGCCGAAGATGCAGGAATAATTGGAAAAAGAGGAAAAGTTTTAGAAGGGGAAGATATTGAAAATATGAGTAATAAAGAATTAAAAGTTGCTTTAGAGGTGGTCAATGTTTTTGCTAGAATGAGCCCTTTTCAAAAGTTAAGAGTCTCTAAAATTTTGAAAGGAATAGGAGAAATTACTGCTATGACAGGAGATGGAATTAATGACGCCCCTGCCTTGAGAAATGCTAATGTGGGGATTGCTGTGGAAGGAGGAACAGAGGTGGCTAAAGAATCAGCTGATTTGGTCCTCCTAAATAATAGTTTTTCAGTTATTGTCTCTGCTATAGAAGAAGGAAGAAGAGTGGTTAGTAATCTAAAAAAAATCATAACTTATTTATTATCTACTAGTTTTAGTGAAGTTCTTGTTGTCGGAGGCGCTTTGGTTTTTGGTTTGCCTCTTCCCCTGTTAGCTTCTCAAATTTTATGGATAAATATTGTTGAAGAAGGGTTAATGAATTTTTCTTTCGTGTTTGAGCCGAAGGAAGAAAGTAAAAAAAGGAAGACTAGATTTGTGGCGGAGAAAGAAATTTTGAATCCTTGTCTTAAAGGAATGATAATGACAATTGGTTTAATAACTGGCTTGATAATAACGTTTTTGTATTTTATCTTAATAAAACTTAACTTACCTTTAGATGAGGTTAGAACAATTATTTTTGTGGCTCTCTCTGTTGACTCATTGTTTTTTGCTTTTTCTCTTAAGTCACTTAGTCAACCCCTATGGAAAATTAATTTATTGAACAACAAATTTTTAATCATAGCTTGGTTATCAGGCATGGTGATGGTAATCACTTCTTTTACAGTGCCTTTCTTAATGACCATCTTGCGGACAACTTCTTTAGATTTATTTGATTTGTTTATTTTGATTTGTTTAGGTTTGTTTGAAATTTTCTTAATTGAAGTTGTTAAGTATTTTTTCTTTATAAAAAAAGAAAATAAACCTTTTTCGCAGAATTTGATTAAAGCTTGGGCTACTAAATAATTTTAAGTTCTCACCCAAATATCGCTTAAATTAAGTTGTCTTTTATGATACAATGGCAAGATGTCAGATTTAACTATTTTCTTTGTAATTGCGTTATTCTTTGTTCTCAATGTAGGGTTTGCCTGGTTTCTTTATTCTCAAATTAAGAAAAATCAAGAAGATAAAGGGGAAGAAACAAATGATAAAAGTTTTTTGCTATTGCAAAATCAGATGAATGAACTAAATAAAACTTTAGATTTTAAAATAGGAGAATCTTCTAAATTAATGAGCGAATCAGTCAAAACTCAATTTGGTGAATCACAGAAACTGATTAGAGATATCACCGAAAAAATGACAGAAATAAAAGAAACAAATAAGCAAGTATTTGGAATGACGGAACAATTACAAAATCTTGAGAAGGTTTTAAAAAATCAAAAGCAAAGAGGGAGTTTAGGAGAAGCGGGACTAAATTTAATCCTAGGTAATATTCTTCCCCCAACAGCTTATAAGATGCAATATAATTTTAAAGATGGTGATATTGTTGATGCTGTTATTTATACCAAAGATGGGATTATCCCAGTAGATGCAAAGTTTTCATTAGATAATTATAATCGGGCTGTCAACGAAGATAATGAAAGTAGAAAGCTTGTTTTGGAAAAAGAATTTACCAACGATTTAAAAAAAAGGATTGACGAAACTTCAAAATATATTAAACCCAAAGAGGGAACTTTACCTTTTGCTTTGATGTATATTCCAGCTGAGGCAATTTATTATGATTTACTGGTGAATGAAGTGGGCTCAATAAAAGTGAATACCAAAAATTTAATTGAATATGCTTACCGAGAAAGGAAGGTTATTATTGTTTCTCCGACGACTTTTGTAGCTTATTTGAGCACAATTTTGCAAGGATTTAAGGCTTTTAAAGTAGAAGAATCGGCTAAAGAGATAATAAAAAATGTGGAAAAATTGCAAGGACATATTCGGGCTTATGATGCTTACCATACTAAATTAGGAACTTCTCTTGCGACGACAGTTAACCATTTTAATACTTCACGGAAAGAATTGAAAAAAATTGATAAAGATGTTTTGCGAATTACTGGTGATTCTGTGGATATTGAACCAATTTTAATAGATAGACCAGAAACAGGAGAATAAATCTCTCTGCTGGCAGGTTTGACAAGGAATATCTACATAAATATAATAAGACAGTTTGTTAACTAATTATTAATTAATTAAAAAAGTCGAAAGTCCATAAATTTCATAAAGTCTATAAAGTTAGAAAAACTTGCGGAGCAAATTTTTCACTTTTGACTTTCAACTTTATAGATTTTCAACTAATATATTATGGTTAAGAAAAAAACATCAACTAAAACAAAAAAAACGCCAATAATTAAAAAAATAGTTAAAGAAAACAAAAAAAATTTAATTGTGCCTTTACAAGATAGAGTCTTAGTCAGACCTCTGACCGACAAAGAATTAGAAAAAAAGTCTAATTTTGGAATTATTATTCCTGAGACGATTGATGAGGATAAAGTCAGAGATCAAGGAATTGTTGTAGCGGTTGGGGCAGGAAAATATGATGATGGAAAATTAAACCCAATGACTGTAAAAGTGGGAGATAAGGTAATGTTTTCAAAATATGGATTTGATGAAATAAAATTAGGTGAACAAGAATATTTTATTTTGAAAGAAGAAAATATATTAGCAATTATTAAATAACCAATGATAGCATTTGCTCAAAATTAATAAATAATTTTTCTGTAGGGAAATAAACATTTAAACCCTCAGAAAAGTCGTTTATTAATTTTTCGCTTTTATCTGCGAATTTTTGGTACTAATTTATAAAAACATTATGGCAAAACAAATTATTTTTAATCAAAAAGCAAAAGAATCTTTAAAAAGAGGTATTGATAAAGTGGCTGATGCAGTTAAAATAACTCTTGGTCCAAGAGGAAAGAATGTTATTTTAGAGAAAAGTTATGGCGGACCTACTATTACCAATGATGGAGTTACTATTGCGAAAGATATTTCTTTGTCGGATAAATTTGAGAATATGGGAGCGGAAATTATGAAAGAAATAGCTTCCAAAACTAACGATTTGGCGGGTGATGGAACTACTACTTCTATTATTATTGCCCAGACACTTATAGAAGAAGGAATGAAGAAAATTGTTCTGGGGGTTAATGCTATGGGGATAAAAGCGGGAATTGATAAGGCTACAGAAGAAGTTGTCAAAGAATTAAAATTAGTGGCTAAACCAATTAGTGATAAAGAGGAAATAAGACAGGTAGCTACTATTTCAGCCGAATCAGAGGAAGTCGGAAAAATTATAGCAGATACAGTTGATAAGGTTGGAAAAGATGGAGTCATTACTGTCGAAGAATCACAATCTTTTGGAGTAGAGTCAGAGGTTGTTAAAGGGATGGAATTTGAGAGAGGTTATATTTCTCCTTATATGATTACCGATACAGAAAGAATGGAAGCAAATTTTAAAGAGGCACCTATTTTAATTACAGATAAAAAAATATCAACGATTAAAGAAATTCTTCCTTTCCTAGAAAAATTAGCTGAGTCAGGGAAGAAAGATTTGGTTATTATTGCTGACGATGTAGATGGAGAGGCCTTGACTACTTTTGTTTTAAATAAATTGAGGGGGACTTTTAATGTGCTAGCTGTAAAAGCTCCTGAGTATGGGGAAAGAAAGAAAGAGATGCTACAGGATATTGCAGTGACTATCGGAGCCAAGGTTGTTTCTGAAGAAGTTGGTTTGAAATTAGAAAAAATTGGGCTGGATGTTTTGGGTCAAGCAAATAAAATTATTTCAACAAAAGATAAGACGATTATTGTGGGGGGGAAGGGAAAAAAGTCAGAAATTGAGGAAAGGGTTAATCAATTAAAAAAACAACTTAAATTATCTAAATCAAAATTTGACTTAGAAAAGATAGAAGAAAGAATTGCTAAACTTTCTGGAGGTGTGGCAGTGATAAAAGTAGGGGCTTCAACAGAAACAGAGATGAGATATTTAAAATTAAAAATAGAAGATGCCGTGAATGCCACCAAAGCGGCTATTGAAGAAGGAATAATTCCTGGAGGGGGTTCGGCTTTAGTAAAAATTGCAGAAAAAATTGGCAAGAAAAGTTTTAAATCAACTTTGAAAAACTTTGAAGAAGAATTTCAAGTTGGTTTTAATTTACTGTTGAAGGCTTTAGAAGCTCCTCTAAAACAAATAGCCATAAATGCAGGAAAAGAAGACGGCTCGGTTATTGTTCATCAGGTAAAAAAATCAAAAATTGGATCTGGGTATGATGCCAACAAAGATGCCATTGTTGAAGATATGATTGCTGAGGGGATTATTGACCCAGTTAAAGTGGCGAGAAGTGGCATCCAAAATGCGGCTTCTTCGGCTGGAATTTTATTAACTACTGAAGTGGCCATCGCAGATGAGTCAAAGAAAGAATCAGGTTTATCAAATCAGAGTGGAATGGGGGAAGATATGTCAATGATGTAGAAGGTTGTCCTTTAGGAAGTGTTTATTTTTAGTTGACTTTTAAAATATATTTGTTAGTATGATGAATGTAGTTGAGTTGTAGCTTGCTACAACTTGGCTACATTGAAAAACATCGTCTTCGGACGGTGTTTTTCATTTTATTTAGGAAACACTTATATTTGAAATAAACACAAATACAAAGTATAATTACTAATTAATTAAGATGTTAAATGTAAAAAATTACGAAGTCCAAACAGAGGTTTTTCAAGGACCACTTGATTTGCTCCTATATTTAATTGAAAAAAGGAAATTACACATTTGTGATGTTTCTTTGTCAAAAATTACTGATGATTATATTACATATTTAAAAAAGGTAGAAGAATCCTCTATCAAAAATTCAGTTGATTTTGTTTTAACAGCTTCAATTTTAATGTTGATTAAATCAAAATCACTTTTGCCAACTTTGGATTTGACATCAGAAGAAGAACAGAGCATTGATGATTTAGAAAGACGTCTAAGAGAATATCAAGAAATAAAAAGATTAAGTCTTTATGTGAAAGATAAGTTTGGTAAAAAAATTAGTTTTTTTCGTCAACCAAGTATAAATGTAGAGCCAATTTTTTCTCCAGATAAAAAAATAGAAATTTCTTTTTTGCGTTTTTTAATTAAAAATGTTTTAAATAATTTACCTAAGAAAGTTTTAGCACCTAAAGTTTTGATTGAGAAGGTTATCTCTTTAGAAAAAATGATTGAAGATTTAACCAATAGAGTAAAAGCTTCTATAAAGATGAGTTTTAAAAAATTTTCTGGCTTACAAAATGGTTCTGATTTTACCAAGAAAGATAAAATAAATGTGGTTGTTAGTTTTTTGGCCATGCTGGAACTAGTCAAACAAGGGGTGATTGTTGCTCGACAGACCTATCAATTTGGGGATATCGACATGCAGACCCAAAACATTGAAGTCCCCAATTATAAGTAATTTATAAAATTATATACAAAAATAAATTATGTTAACTTTGGACTCACAGATTGAAGCTATCCTCTTTCTTAAATCAGAACCAGTGTCTAAAAAAACTTTAGCGAAAATCTTAGAAAAAAGTATTGAAGAGATTGAAGACGCTTTGTTTGTTTTGGAAGAAGTATTGGAAACAAGAGGAATAATTCTTTTGTCGAAAGATGATAAGGTTATGTTAGGAACGGCTCCAGATATGTCTGAAATTGTTAAAAAAGTAAAAAAAGAAGAACTCTCAAGAGACTTGGGCAAGGCCGGTTTAGAAACCCTATCTATTATTCTATATAAAGCTCCGATAACTAGGTCAGAGATTGACTATTTACGAGGGGTTAATTCAAATTTTATTTTAAGGAATTTACTTATCAGAGGTCTTGTTGAAAAGGTTTCAAATCCTAAAGACCAGAGAAGTTATTTATATAAACCCACCTTTGAACTGTTGTCATTTTTAGGTATTAAAAAGGTGGAAGATTTGCCTGAATATGATAAAATTGAGAAAGAAATTAAGAATTTTGTTTCAGTGGCGGTATCTTTGGGTGAGGAAATTAATCCTAACGAAAAAGAGATTTAACTAATTTTTAAAGTAATTAATGAAAAAATGAATTTAGAATTTAAAATTACACAAAAAGAAATTAAAATAACCATAGCACTTTTATTTTTTTCTCTGATAGCATTTTTTGCTTTCAAAAGTGCTTTATATTTTGAATCACAATATGAAGAATCTCTTATACATAGAGAAAATATCCTTGGAATTTTAGTCCCAGTAAATGATCCTTTTAATGGTTTGTCTTTGTCAGCTAAGTCCTTTTTTGTTTGGGACATGCAAAAAGAAAAAAAGTTGGGTAGTTTGAACGAGGAATTACAATTTCCTCTGGCCTCTCTTACTAAATTGATGACTATTTTAGTGGCTTCGGAGTCATCTTTTTATGAGGCAACGGTAGAGATTGGACAAGACGATTTAGATATAGATGGTGATTATGGTCTAATTGCTGGAGAGAAATGGCGGTTATCAGACATTATTGATTTTGTGTTGTTGACTTCATCAAATGATGGAGCTCATGCCCTAGCTTCTTTGACGGGAGCTTTTTCTTCCGAGTTAAATAACCAAACTAAAGAAGAACTGTTTGTTGACATGATGAACAAAAAAGCCAAACAGTTAGGAATGTCTCAAACTTATTTTTTAAACGGAACGGGTTTAGATGTTAGTAAAACTGTTAGTGGAGCTTATGGGTCAGCTAAAGATATTACAATTTTAGTAGAAAATATTGCTCAAGAATATCCCAATCTTTTAGAAGTAAGTTCTTATAAAGAAACTGAATTGAATTCGGATATTTTAGTTCATCAAATTAGTAATACTAATCAAGCAGTAGAAACTTTGCCAAATATAGTTGCTTCCAAAACAGGTTTTACGGATTTAGCGGGGGGAAACTTGACTGTTATTTTTGATGCTGGGATTGGTCATGAAATAATAATTTCAGTTTTAGGTTCTACCAAAGAAGAACGATTCAGTGATGTTGAAAAATTAATTTGGGCTAGTCTAGAAAAAATTTTTAAAGAAAATCAAATTTTATGATATTTAATATTGTTAAAATTTTTGCTCCATGGTTAATCTCATTTTTTGTCGGCTTGGCTTTTAGTCCAATTTTAACTCATTTTCTTTATAAATATAAAATGTGGAAGAAAAAATCAGGGAATGCTGTCGGCTTGGGTGGGGGAGGAACTCCTCTCTTTAATCAAATTCACAAAGAAAAAGACACAGGGACTCCAAGAATGGGGGGAGTGGTTATTTGGTTTAGTGTATTATTTACAGTTTTTCTTTTTTGGTTTATTTTTCAATTCTTCCCCTCAGACTTTTCTGAAAAGTTAAACTTTATGAGTAGAGGACAAACATGGTTACCTTTATTTACTTTAATTGGAGGGGCTTTGGTTGGGTTATTTGATGATTTTTTAGTAGTTTCTGGTAGAGGTAAATATATAGCAGGGGGGCTATCTCTTAAATTAAGAATTTTAATTGTCCTTTGGATTGGTTTAATCGGAGCTGTTTGGTTTTTCTTTAAATTAGATGTTTCCAGTATTTTTGTTCCTTTTGTTGGCGAATGGGAATTAGGTTTATTATTTATACCGTTTTTTATGTTAGTAATGTTATTTATTTTTTCCAGTGGGGTTATTGATGGAATTGATGGATTATCAGGTGGTGTTTTGGCCACTATTTTTGCAACTTATACTTGTATTGCTTTTTTTCAAAATCAAATAGATTTAGCGGCCTTTTGTGCTGTTGTGGTGGGAGGTATTTTGGCTTTTCTCTGGTTTAATATTCCTCCAGCACGGTTTTATATGTCAGAAACAGGTATCTTAGGTTTAACAGTTTGTTTAACCGTGGTAGCTTTTTTGACTGGACAAGTGGTTGTTTTACCTATAATTGCTTTTCCTCTTTTTGCCACTGTTATCTCTAATATTATTCAAGTTGTTTCTAAAAAAACGAGAAATGGGAAAAAAGTTTTTTTAATTGCCCCTATTCATCATCATTTTGAGGCTTTGGGCTGGCCTAGTTATAAAGTGACGATGAGATATTGGATTATAGGTATTATTTTTGCTATTATGGGAATGATAGTGGCCTTAATCGGCTAAGTTGTTGATAACTTTATTGGAAAAAAATGAGGAATAACTTATAATATAGTTTGTTAAATTTTATTAAAATTATAAACGAAAAACACGATGAATGAACAAACAAATCTGATAGAAATTCAAAAAAATAATTTTTTCTCAATAAAAAATCTTGTACCAAGTTTAGTGATGGTCTTAGGTTTTCTTTTGCCTATTTTCTTTGTGCCTTTACAAACGGTGTCTTTTGCCATGGGAAAAAGTATTTTGCTGATTACTTTTGTTTTTTTACTTCTTATTCTCTGGTTATTTGAAAGAATTAAGAATAAAGATTTTTCTTTTAGTAAAAATTTAATTATAATTTCTTCAGTTTTGGTTCTTCTTTCTTATTTCTTATCCTCTTTGTTTTCTGGATTTGTCAAAGCAACTCTTTTTGGTTATGAGTTTGGAGTTAATTCGTTTAGTATGATTCTGGCTTTTTTCCTTTTGATGTTTTTTACTGCCCGTTTTTTTGTTGAAAAGAAAAAAATTATTTATTTGTATATTGGCCTTTTGTTTTCTTCAATTTTCTTGTTGTTTTTCCACGTTCTTCGTCTTATCTTTGGACCTGACTTTTTATCGTTAGGGCTGCTAGGAACAACCACCTCCAATTTGGTTGGAGCTTGGAATGAGTTGGGTATTTTCTTTGGTTTGGTGGCTCTTTTATCTTTGTTAACAGCTGTTTTAATAAAAGAAAATGTAGTTATTAGAGTTGTCAGTTGGATTTCTTTGGCAATTTCTTTGTTTTTTTTGGTTTTAGTTAATTTTACTTCTGTTTGGTGGATGTTATCCTTGTTATCCTTATTGTTAATTTTTTATAATTGGTTAGGAAAAAGAAATTTAGGACAAAAAATTGAAAAAAAAGATATTTCGATTATTTCTATAATTGTTTTGGTTGTTTCTTTATTGTTTATTTTTGCTAAAGGGCCAATCGGAGGATTTTTACCGTCATTGTTTAATATTTCAAATATGGAAGTCAGGCCTTCTCTCAATAGCACTATCGATGTTATCCAATCTTCAATGGTGGACAGTCCTATTTTAGGAGTCGGACCCAACGAATTTGTTAAACAATGGTTACTCAGTAAACCGATTGGAATAAACAACACTCAATTTTGGAATATAGATTTCAATTCAGGAACAAGTTTTATTTTAACCTCTCTTGTCAATGTAGGGTTTCTTGGTTTTCTTGCTTGGTTATTATTTTTTGCCTCAATTGTTTTCCTTGGTTTTAAATTACTTCGAGTTTCTCTTCGAAATAAATTTGACCGATATATTGCTTGGTCAGTTTTTTCAGCCACTATTTACTTATGGGTATTTTCATTTATTTATGTTCCAGGAATTGTCGTTCTAAGTTTAAGTTTCTTATTTTCTGGTTTGTTGTTATCTTTGTTTTATCAAGAAAAAATAGTCAAAGTAGAAGTTATTTCATTATTAAAAAATAGAGGAAAAGGTTTTATTTTTCTCGTTGTTATGGCAGGGTTTCTTTTGTTATCTATGTTTGGGATGTTTTTATTTATCAATAAAACCAATGCCTCTTTTCAAGCACAAAAAAGTTTTTTGGCTCTAAACTCAGAAGGAGATTTAGGAAAATCTGTTGAATTAATGGAAAAAGCTGCCAAAAATTCAGGTTATGATTTATATTATCGGCTATTATCCAATATTAATATATTTCAATTACAAGCGGTTTTGAACCAAACAGATGTTGCCGAGGAGACAGTGGCAAAACAATTTCAAACAGCTCTTGATAGCGCTATTACTAATGCGAATACTGCTATAAGTAAAGATTCAAAAAATTATCAAAATTGGTTGTCTTTAGGAAATGTTTATAGATCGGTTGTTCCCTTAAAAATTGAAGGGGCTTATGATAATGCGTTGAAATCTTACAGTAATGCTATCATTTTTAACCCATATAATCCCTTAATTGCTTTGTCTCTGGCTAATTTAGAAATTGCTAATGGTGATGTAGAAAAAGCTAAGGGATATTTAAACACCTCTATTCAAATGAAAAACAATTATTCGGATGCTTATTACTTATTATCTCAAATAGAATTAAATGGAGGAAATCAAGAAGGAGCAGTTAACATTCTTAAGACCTTAACCCAAGTAACTCCCAACGATTCACAAGCTTTTTTACAGTTGGGGGCTTTAGAATATAATACAAGGGATTATAAAGAAGCCATTGCTTCTTTGGAGCAGTCTTTTAATCTAAATCCTTACTCAGTTGATACTATTTATCTTTTAGGGTTAAGTTATAGTGAAACTGGAGAGAGAGAAGAAGCTGTTAAGGTTTTTGATTATCTACAAAGTTTGCTTCCAAATGATACTTCAATTTCCTCAATTTTAGAAAATCTTAGAAATGGGAAAGCTCCGCTTTCTGGTTTAACTGGACAATCAATTGAAAATAATATAACTGAATCGGCGACTGAAATATAACAAGGGTTCAGGAAGAATAAAATACAGTAGAAATTAAATAAGATGATTAAAAAGGCTTTTAATTTATTGAATAATATAAGCGGTCTTCATCAGACCGCTTATCTTTTGGCATTTTTTGCTTTACTTTCTCAACTATTAGCTTTGCTCAGGGATCGTCTTTTGGCTCATTCATTTGGGGCGGGGGGAATTTTGGATATCTATTATGCTTCTTTTCGTATTCCAGATTTCATTTTTATAATGGTGGCTTCTATTGTTTCCATTTCAGTCTTAGTTCCATTTTTAGCAGAAGAAATAAATAGGGAACAGGGGAAACGGTTTATGAGTGAAGTCTTTTCAGTTTTTCTTTTGCTAATTATAATTGTCTGTTCTTTCGCCTTTTTCTTAATTCCTAAGGTCACACCACTTATTTTGGTTGGTTTTTCTCAAGAAGCCATTAATCAAGTTATTAATTTATCTAGAATTCTTTTGTTATCTCCTGTTCTCCTTGGTTTATCTAATTTTTTTACCAGTATTATTCAAATTAATCAAAAATTCTTTATCTATGCTCTGAGTCCTCTTCTTTACAATATTGGAATAATAATTGGTATTGTCTTTTTTTATCCAATTTGGGGATTAAAAGGTTTGGTTTTCGGTGTAATTTTGGGAGCTTTTTTCCATCTTATTATCCAATTACCTTCTATTTATCGCTTAGGGTCTTTACCAAAATTTGTTTATACTTTTAATTTTAAAAAAATAAAGGAAATAATTATTTTGTCCTTACCAAGAACTTTAGCTCTTTCCACAAGTAATTTGGCCTTGATTTTTCTGGTTGGTTTAGCTTCCACACTTGGAGAGGGAGCTGTTTCTATTTTTACTTTTTCTTTTAGTTTGCAATCGGTCCCTCTAAGTATTATTGGAGTTAGTTATTCTATTGCCGCTTTCCCAGTTTTAGCTAAACTTTTTTCAAACAATCAAGTTGATGTTTTTTTCCAACAAATTACCACTGCTGCTCGACATATTGTTTTTTGGACAACAGTTGTTTTGGTTTTATTTATTGTTTTGAGAGCCCAAATAGTTAGAACTATTTTAGGGTCTGGAAAATTTGACTGGGTGGATACTCGTTTGACGGCAGCTTGTTTAGCAGCTTTTGCTTTATCGGTAACAGCACAAAGTTTAGTTTTATTATTTCTTCGTGGCTATTATGCTGCGGGGAAAACAATCAAGCCAGTTTTAATCAGCATTTTTTCGGCTATTGTTATTATTATTTCAGCTTTCTTTTTTAAATGGTTGTTTATAAATGTAGAATTTATTAAAGAAATTATAGGATTGATTTTTCGGATTAGTGATATTCAAAATATCAATGTGCTTGTTTTACCGATGAGTTATTCTTTAGGGACATTTGTTAATGCGAGTTTGTTGTGGTTCTTTTTTCAGAAAGATTTTAATCGTTTTTCCTCTTCTCTCAAAAAGTCATTTTTCCAAACTCTCTTGGCTTCTTTTATAATGGGTATTTTTGCTTATTTCTCTTTAAACCTGTGGAGTTTTATTCTTGACATTACTACTTTTGGGGGAATATTTTTGCAGGGTCTTTTTTCTGGAATTATTGGTTTAGTTGTTTTAGTTTTGGTCTTAAAATTATTAAAAAACAGAGAGATTGATGAAGTCACCTTAACCCTAAAACGCAAACTTCATTTAGGTTAATAAAGCTAGGTTTTTGTGGATAGTTTTATGCCGATAGTTATGCCGAATGACCTAGATTCAGTACTCCGACTACTGTAAATTTAGTAGTCAGAGTACTGAATTGTGAGGAGGTTGGATGGATGGGGAAGTTGATAGTTTTAAATAGGAGTGCTTGAAGCACTCCTATTTTTAATAGGTACCCTTTTTGAACGACCGTTTGAAAAAGGTACCAAGTTGGGTGGGGCTAAAACATCTTTGATGTTCGCCCGAACAAAATCGAAGATTTTGTTTTAGGGGGTTTGTGAGGTGAGGTTTTTTGGGGTAGTTGTCTCATCGGCGACCCATCGAAGAGGTGGAAATGGATTTGACCTCGATAAGTTATGAAAATTCAGAGAATGCTTGCATTTCGGGGTGCTTTGTGATATACTAGCAGTAGTGATAAAAATTCTTTAATAAATAAGAGATTATTAGGAAGTTAATTTAAATAAAAATATGGTTTCAAAATGCACAAAATGTGGGAATACTCGATTTGAGTTAGCCGAAAATTCACCTAATTATTCTAGATATAAATTTTTCTTTATACAATGTTCTTCATGTGGTGGAGTTGTGGGAGTTACAGAATATTATCAAGCTTGGGCTAAAATTGATGATTTACACAAAGAAGTAAAAAGTTTAGAAGATAAAGTAAAAAATATGACATATTTATTAGATAATATAAATGGAAAAATTAGATAGTAAAAAATAAAATTATGGCAAATAAAAAGTTTTTAGAAGAATATCCTTTGTATAAAAAATTTACTACAGATTTTTATAAGTCGGACGAATTAAGTCAATTACCTAAACCAGCAATACATATGCATTGTGATAATTGTGATTCAGATCAGACTTTTAACATGATAAATAAATATGACGAAGTTGATTATGATGAATGGGAAAAGATTCCTAATAAGATAGTTAGATTAAAATATAAATGTTCGGCGTGTAATAATTCCTTTAGAATATTTTTTGTTAATTTTGGCTTGGCGGAGATAAAAAAAGAAAATGAAGAAGAAACAGAAGAAATTATTTATATGGAGAAGGTTGGGCAAATTCCAGCATGGAGTATTGATATAGATAAAGAGTTAGAGAAAAATTTAGAAGAATATACTGAATATTATAAAAATGGGTTAATTTGTGAATCTCAGGGCTATGGTGTAGGTGCTTTTGCTTATTTTCGTAGAATAGTAGAAGGTGTCATTGATGAACTTCTTAAGTTCACGAGTGATTTATTAAAAGGAGAAGATTTAGAGAAATATAAAGAAGCTTTTGAAAAAACAAAAACCACAAGAGTTGCTCAAGAAAAAATTGATTTAGTTAAAGATTTAATTCCAAGTTCTCTTTGTCCTAATGGAGTGAATCCTTTAGGTATTTTACATTCTTCGTTAAGTCAAGGTTTGCATGCTGAAAATGATGATGAGTGTTTAGAATTATCTGATGCAATAAAAAAATCATTAACTTTTTTATTTAAAAAAGTTTTAAGGGAAAAGGATGAAAATAAAGAATTTACTGATAGTATGAAAAAAATATTAGATAAAAAGAAAAATAATATCAAAAAATAAAAAAATGAATAATAAAGGAAAAACAATATTCATTAAATATAAAAATCCTGAAGATTCCAGTAGTAAATGGGAAAAAAGGAAAATATGGGAATATAGATTTAATCCAGTCTGTCATAGAAAATTATTTTTTAAAAATTGGTATTATGATAATATAAAATTTAGGAAAGTTAACTGGAATAATCCTTGGTTGGTAGGAATTGGTCTTATTTTGATAACAACCCTTTTGGCTGTAATTTTTTAATAAAACAAAACAATGAAAAAAGAAAATAGGGAAAAATTATATAAGATTGGGGAGGTGGCGGAGCTTTTGGGTGTGCATGAGGACACTTTGCGGAATTGGGAAAAGGAGGGTTTTATTGTGCCTGATAGAATTGGGAAGAGAAAAGACAGAAGATATACAGTGGCTCATATTAGAGAGATTAAAGAAAAGGGTTTAGTTTCTGATTTAGCCAAAAAAAGTCCTGTAAGTAAAAAAGATTTTGAAGAATATACAAAAGACGAACTTATCAAAGAATTGCAACTTTTAAAAAAGCAGAAAAAGTACGGACTTGTTTGGGAAGACCACAAGGAAGAAGTCGTTGAAAGATGTAAAACAGAAGCCCCAATTTTAGTTTCTAAAGAAGATAAACGAATTAAAGATAAAGACTTAAATAAACCTAAAAATATTTTAATTGAGGGAGATAATTATCATGCTTTGCAAGTTTTAAATTATACTCATAAAAATAAAATTGATGTTATTTATATTGATCCCCCATATAATACAGGCAATAAAGATTTTATTTATAATGATTCTTTCGTAGATAGAGAAGATACTTTTAGACATTCAAAGTGGCTTTCTTTTATGGAAAAAAGGTTAGTGTTGGCAAAAAAAATATTAAAAAATGATGGGGTTATTTTTATATCTATTGATGATAATGAGATGGCCCAATTAAAAATTCTTTGCGATGGAATTTTTGGGGGAGAAAATTTTATAGCTAATTTTTTATGGCGTAGAACAAAAACTCCACCAAGATTATCTAAAAATGTTGCTCGTGTTCATGATTACATATTTTGCTACACAAAAAATATTGATTTGAGTCAACTAAATAATATTCCTTTAAACGAAGATTACGTTAAAAAAACATATAAAAACCCTGATAATGATCCTCGGGGTGATTGGCGTTTGGTTCCATTATTGCAACCTGATAGTTCTAAAAACAAAGAATTTTCTATAAAGATGCCAGATGGTAGGATTATAAAAGGAAAATGGAGATGTTCAAAAAGTACATTTGATAAATATATAAAAGACGGGAGACTTGTTGTTTCAAAAAATGGTGTTCCTAATAGAAAATTATTTTTATCAGAGATTCAAGGTCAGATAGTAGATACTTGGTTTGATAATGTGGCAACAAATGAAAATGCTTCAAAAGAAATAGAGGAACTTTTTGGTTCAAATTCATATTTTACATCACCAAAACCAATTGGTTTAATAAAATTGTTAATAAAAATCTCTGAGAAGAAAAATTCAGTAATTCTTGATTTTATGGCTGGTTCTGGAACAACAGGACATGCGGTTTTAGATTTAAACAAAGAAGACGGAGGAAATAGGAGATTTATTTTGTGTACCAACAATGAATTGAATGGGTTTGAAAAAGAATTGCAAGAAAAAGGTATGAGTGCAAAAGAAATTCAAGAGTATGGAATTTGTAGGAGGATAACTCAACCAAGAATTAAAAAAGTTATAAAAGGGTATACAAAACCCAATGGGGAAAAAGTGGGGGGATTGGGAGGAGCTTTAGAATATTTTAAAACTGAATTTGTAGATGTAGAAAATATTAAAAATGTTTCTGATAAAAAGAAATTAGAGTTTACTCACGAAGCTGGGCAAATGATAGCTTTAAAGGAAGATACATTTAAGGAAATCGTTAAAAATAAGTATTATCAAATTTTTACTGACGAAAAAGATAAATTTGTGGGAATCTATTTTAGAGAGAATTTGGATAATTTACCAGAAATGGAGAAAAAAATATTAGATAAGAAAGAAGTGAAAATTTATATTTTTTCTTATGGGGGGAATGATTTTAAAAATGATTATGCAGAATATAAAAATGTTAAAGTAGAACATATTCCGGAACCGATATTAAAAATATATAAGAGTTTGAACAACTAATATGAAACAAATAATATTGAAACCATTTCAAATAGAAGCTACAGAAAAGTTGATGGACGAGTTTCTTCATAAGTGGAAAAAAGAATCAATGCAATCTATAAGATTTCAAGCTCCAACAGGATCGGGGAAAACTGTGATGATGGCTCAATTTATAAAAGACCTTACAAATGACCCAAGACTTGTTGAGGCTGATTTAACTTTTTTGTGGGTTAGTATTGGAGGGTCAAAAGACGGAGATCTTGCTTCCCAAAGTAAAAATAAATTTATGCAATACTATGATGGAAATGTTGCCATAGATATTACTGATTTGAATGATTTAAGTAGAGGTAAAATTTTAGAACAAAATGAAATTTTGTTTTTTAATTGGTCTAAGATAAAAACTGCGAACAAAGAGGGAAGAAAATTAAGAAGAGAGGGAGAAACAGAGATTACTTGGGATGGAATGATAGAAAGAACCAAATTAGAAGATAGAAATATTATTTTAATAATTGATGAAGCCCATAGGGAAGTGAGAACTCAATTAGCTGATGAAGTTATAAAAGAAATAAACCCTAGAATCATTTTAAAAATAACGGCTACTCATGATAGTGAGAATGTTGATGTAGATATACCTTATGAAGATGTTGTTAATGCAGGACTTATTAAAGAGGGTATTTTATCACAAACAAAAGAAGATTTTAAAGATAAAAAAGAAGAAGATTTAGATAGGTATGTTTTAGATCTGGCTCTTAAAAAAAGAGAAGAATTAAAAAAAGTTTATGAAAAAAATAATATTGATGTTAATCCTCTTTTGATGATTCAACTTCCTAATGATGAAAAGAAAGATCAAGAAGAGAGAAAACAAAAAGATATTGTTTTGGGGTATTTAGAAGAAAAAGGTGTTGAAAAAAATAAAATAGCAGTGTGGTTGACTGGTTCTGATAAAGAAAACTTAGAAAATATAACAAAACATAATAATAAAGTTGATGTTTTACTTTTTAAACAAGCCCCAGCGACTGGATGGGATTGCCCTAGAGCCCAAGTGATGTTGATGTATAGGGAAACCAAGAGCCCAGTCTTTCAAATTCAGCTTTTAGGAAGAGTTTTGAGAATGCCAGAAGCAAAAAAATATTTAGAGTCTATCCTTAATCATTCTTATTTATATACGACTTACACAAAAAATGAAATTATAGACAGTTATAAAAATTTTCAAGGAATAGGACCAAATGAAACAAAACTTCTTGTAGCAAAAATAAAAAAAGATGTAGAACAAATTGATTTAAAAACTTTTGTCTCTCAAAGAACTAGTTATAATGATTTAGGAAAAACTTTTCAATTCACTTTTATTGAGGTTGCAAAAAAATATTTTAAAAACAAAGAAGCCTTAAAAAAAGCTGGTTTTTATTTTAATAATCATTTAGATTTGAATTTAATAGTTGACCAAAAAATTACTGATTATGATAAGTTTATAAAACGATTAAAAGAAGCAAAAGATTTTGGACAAGAAATGTCTTATCCAGATGTAGAAAAACTATATAAGAAACTTTGTATTGAAGTATTGTCTAAACAGGAAGAAGAATCAAAATATGGTGGAATAATTCGTTCCTATGGAGTATTAAAATCAGCTTTGAATGTATTTTTTGAAGATATTTTAAAAATAGGGGAGAAGAAAGAATATTATCATTATATTGTTAATGATTTAATGAAAGGATCAAATAGTACTCTGGTTCCTATAATAAATGAAGCCCTTTTGAAATATAAAGAGGTACGAAAAATAGAAGAAAATGAAAAAGAAAAAAGGATAGATGAAACGAAACCGATAAAAATTCCTTTGTCAGAAGTTAGATATAATTCTTTGTATAAAGAAATAGAAAGCAAAAAATGTGCTTTAGAGCCTTGTTACTTAGAAAAAGAAAATAAAAATGAAAAAAGTTTTGTGGATTATTTGGAGAAAAATAAAAGTGTTATTTGGTGGTATAAGAATGGGGATAATGGGTCAGATAATTTTTCTGTGAAAAGGGAGGACGGAAGGTTATTTTTTCCTGATTGGTTTATAAAAACCAAAAATAATATTTGGATTGTGGATACAAAAAGTGGCTTTACTGCGGAGGGAGAAGGTGCAAGAATGAGAGCAAGAGCGTTAGAAAATTGGTTAAAAGAAAATAAAAAATTTAAAGGGGGTTTGATAAAAGAAGTATCTGGTTTGTGGAAGATTGCAAAAGATTCGGATTTAAAAGAATGGAAAAATTTAAACTTGTAGATTAAAAATTATAAATTTTAAATTAAAACCATGTCAGATTATTATAACTCCAACAGAAAAGCTTCGTGGAATTACGGAGGAAAGCAATGGAAACTGAGTCGGTCTAAGATAGATTTGTTTCGGCAATGTCCTCGTTGTTTTTATATTGATAATAAATTGGGAACGAAGAGACCGCCGGGGTTTCCTTTTGCTATCAACAGTGCGGTTGATACTCTACTTAAAAAAGAATTTGATATTCATCGGGCGAAAGGGGAACAACATCCTTTACAGGAGCAATATGGGGTAGATGCTCGGCCGGTCGCTCATGAGGAGTTGGATATTTGGAGGGAGAATTTTAAAGGTGTTCGTTACGAGGACAAAAAAACTGGTTTGGTCATCACCGGGGCGATTGATGATCTTTGGATAAATAGTCAGGGGGAATATATTGTCGTTGATTATAAAGCGACCGCGAAAGATGAACCAGTGGTAGAATTAGATAAAGAATGGCAAGACGGCTATAAAAGACAAATGGAAGTTTATCAGTGGTTATTGAGAAAGACTGGGTTGAAAGTTTCTAAGACGGGCTACTTTGTTTATTGCACGGGGAAGTTAGATCGGGAAGCGTTTGATGGGAAGATTGATTTTGATGTCAAGCTGATTGCCTATGAAGGGGATGACAGTTGGGTGGGGGGGGATGATTGGAGAAATTAAAAAATGTTTAGACAGTGAACAGATGCCAGAGTCAGGAAAAGATTGTGAATTTTGTGATTATTTTAACGCGAGATTGGGTTATGAGGGAAAATAAAAATTATGTCAGAAAATCATTTAACAATGAAGGCGTTTAGAGAGAAGGTGTTTGCCAAAGGTTTGGGGGAGTTTATTCGGACTGTTCCAACAACAGGAGTTGACGCTCCTTATGTCGGGTTTATAAAAACTACTCAGGGAGAATCTGAAGTTCCGTATGGTAATAAAGTTGTGTTTGAAGTTTTAACGAGTGGCGAAGAGATTACGGAAGAAGAATATAATAATGCTGAATTAACAGCTTTAAATGATTTATAAAATAGAAATGACATATTTTTAATTGCCGAGTTGTTTTTTTGGTTCGCGGAGGTTGAACCTTTGCGGATAACCTTCACAGATACTTCATAAATAAGGTTAAACCCCTAAGAAGTAGGGCGGTTTTGGGGTGATTGGGGGTGATTGGGGGGGGGTTCATGTAAATAACTTTGATTTTTAGTAGAAAAACAGTAACATATAGGAGTATTTGGCTCTATCGTCTAATGGGTATTGGAATGAAAAGCCAACCTGCCTCTGTCGGCAGACAGGCTACTTGGCTTTTCATCCGGTTTTTCTGAAAGAAAAAATTTTCTTTATTGAACGATAGTGAGATAGAAAATAGAGAGAGCATCATAGAAGGCGATGTTCTAAGAAAAATGTTAATATAGTAACAAGTTTAATTTTTAAATAATATTTGGCTCTATCGTCTAACGGTTAGGACATCGCCTTCTCAAGGCGGAAATCCGGGTTCAATTCCCGGTAGAGCTACTCTTTTGGTACTAAAAACACCCTAACCCCCCCCAACCGGCCCTGATTCTTGGGGGTTCAATCAAAATTTACGGCTATCGCATAGCCATAAATTTTGATTTATTTCAATTCTCGGATGCTTTCGGCAATAAGAGAAGTGTCTTCATTTCTTTTTGAAATTCTACCTTTAATTAAAACACATTTTTCATTTTGTAATAATTCAACAAAGTCTGAATAAATTTTAGGAAAGACGACTACCTCTATGCTATCACTAAAATCTGATAATTTGAGGAAGACCATTTTATCTCCCTTTCTGGTTAAAATTGGTCTACAATCCTCAATTAAACCAGCCACAACAGTGGTGACTCCTTCTGATGCTCTTTTTTTAATCCTACTTAAATTTGTTTTGCTTTTTAATAATTGTTGGCTAAATTTGTCCAAGGGGTGACCAGAGATATATAAACCCAAAAGTTCTTTTTCCCAAACAAGTTTTTCTTCAGTAGTAGCAGGGGTTACTTTTCTCAAAGTGATTTGAGGAGTCTGAAAATTATTCCCAAATAAAGAATCTTGTTCTTTTGGTTTTAATCCAAAATCTTTATTGTATTTTAATAAATCAGGCATATTTTCTACAATTTGTTTTCTTTCGCCTAACTTATCCATGGCCCCACACATAGTTAGAGCTTCTAAGGATTTTTTATTTAAATTTCTATCTTGAACTCGTTCTAAAAAATCAATTAAAGATTTAAAAGGTCCGTTTTTCTTTCTTTCAGAAATTATAGAATTGGCGATTCCTTCTCCAAAATTTTTAATAGTTTGTAAACCAAAACGAATAGCTTCTTTTTTGGTCTTTTTATCAAGAACTATTGTAAAATCTGTGAAAGATTCATTGATATCGGGTGGGAGCACTTCAATGTCTAATCTTTTACATTCAGTAATAATTTCAGCTATTTTTTCTGTGTCGCCAGAGTCGGCCATTAACAAAGCGGTCATATATTCAATAGGGAAGTTAGCTTTCATATAAGAGGTCTCATAAGCTACTCGTCCATAAGAAGCTGAATGAGCTTTGTTAAAACCATAAGCGGCAAAGGTCTCTATGGTCTCCCACAGTTTTTGTATGATTTTTTGTTCTATCCCATGTTCTGAACATCCCTTAAAAAACTTGTCTTTTTGTTCTTGCATCATTTCTGGAATTTTTTTCCCCATGGCTTTCCTAAATTTATCAGCTTCTGCCCATGTATAGCCAGCCAAGTTTACAGCGATAAGCATAACATCATCTTGGTAAATGATAATTCCATAAGTTGGTTCCAAAATATTTTTTAGCTCAGGATGAAGATAAGTGACTAAACGAGGATTTTCTTTTCTTTTAATATAATCTGGGATAAAGGCCATTGGTCCTGGACGATAAAGAGCTACCATCGCCATAATATCCCAAATTGATTTTGGTTTTAGTTCTTTTAAGTATTGGGTCATCCCTTGTCCATTTAATTGAAAAGTTCCCAAAGTTTCTCCGCGAGCTAACATTTCATAAGTTTTTTTATTTTTTAAATCAATATTATCTAAATCAACTTCTATCCTCCTCAATTTTTTGGCTAATTGAATGGCATTAGAAAGAATTGATAAATTTTTAATTCCCAAGATATCAAATTTAGGTAAATTAACTACGCCGTCTTGTCCTCCTGTATACATATCATATTGAGTAATAATTTTCCCATCTTTATCCAGTTGAACAGGGGTATAATCATCAATTCGGGTGGGAGAAATTAGAACTCCTGCAGCGTGAGTGGAAATATGTCGAGCACAACCCTCAATCTTTTGAGCATATTTTATTATTTCCCGAACATCGGGATTATCTTCTTGGAGTTTTCTAAGTTCTTCTTCCATATCAAGAGCTCTTGATATGGTCATGGGGAATCCTTGAGAACCAATAGGAATTAATTTAGCAATCTTATCGCCCAGTTCATAAGGGTGACCTAAAGCTCTGGTAACATCGCGGACAGACCCACGAGCAGCCATAGTTCCAAAAGTTCCAATTTGTGCCACAGCTTCTTCTCCATACTTGCTTCTCATATAGTCAATGACATCATCTCGACGGTTATCAGCAATATCTACATCAATATCAGGGATACCAGGGCGTTCTGGGTTCATAAATCTTTCAAAAGGGAGTTTTAATTCCAGCGGATTAATTTTAGTAATAAAATTTAAGTAAGAAACTAAAGAACCGGCGGCAGAACCTCGGGTGTTAGTTAAAATTCCTTCACTCCGAGCATGTTTGATTAAGTCAGAGACAATCAAAAAATAAGAAGAATATCCCTTATTTCTGATAATTTCTAATTCATATTCAATGCGGTCTTCAATTTCTTTAGTTTTTTCTAAACCCCGTTCTTTTATTCCAGCGTAGGTAGTTTTTCTTAATTGAGAATCGTAAGTTTCTCCTTCAGGGATTTCAATATCAGGGAAATACCAACTATCAATATCTAACTTAATATTGCATTTATCTACTATTTTTTGGATATTTTTTAATGCTTCAGGGGTGTTTTTGAAATACTCATTAGCGGTTTCTTGATTGATAAAAGAAAAATCTTCTTGTTCATTCCGGCGGTGGGGAATTGAATTTTGGATAGACATTAAAATATCGCGAGCTTTTTTATCTTCAGGATTTAAATAATAAACATCTTGGCAAGCCACCAAAGGAAGGTCTTCGTCATTAGCAAAATTTATAATTTGTTCTTTTAATTTTAATTGGCCTTCAATTTCAGGGTGATGAGTTATTTCTAGAAAAAAACTTCCGAAATTTTGTTTGTACCATTCGGCGACTTCTTTAGCTTTTTCTTTATCATTAATTTGAAGAGCTTTGGAGATTTCTCCACTAAACTGGGGCATAATACAGATTAATCCTTCTTTGTATTGCTCAATGAGTTCTTTATCAATTCTGGGTCTGTAATAAAATCCCTCTAAAAATGATTGACTGACTAATTTGATTAAATTTTTATAACCCTGTTCGTTTTTAGCCAAGAGGACTAAACGATTGTTGCGATTATCAATTCCTGACCGTCTATCATGACGGGTTTTAAGAGCGACATAAAAATCTACACCCAAAATTGGTTTAATATCTTGTTTTAAACATTCTTGGTAAAACTCAATGGTGCCATACATATTTCCATTATCAGTTAAGGCTAAAGCAGGCATCGTATTTTCTTTAGCACGAGCTACCAACTCCTTAATTCTAGGTAAAGCATTTAATAGGCTATAGTGGCTGTGGGTGTGTAGGTGAGAAAATTCAGACATAGTCATATTATAGCAGAACTTAAAAATATTTCAGAATGATTGACAAAATCCTACTTTGTGGTATAAAACAATCAGTGGTCCTTTGAGTGAGATAACTTAAATTAAACCAAAAATGGGGGGTATTAAAAATGGAAAATTTAAGCAGAGTTTCTGGTGGTTGCTTGGCGATAGGGGGAATGTGTCTTGCTTATTTTTTAGTGAAAGCCTTTGCAGAAGAAAAGTTCTCTGCATTCTCTTTCGCTTGGGCATTTCTCTTTATCAGCTGTGGCTTACTAATATTTTTTTCTTTAGTAAGCCCAATAGTTGCTTATATCATTAGCCTAATCATATTCTTTGGTGCCGTCCTTGACTTTTTTATCGTCATGGGGAAAGAACAAAGAAAGAGATTACTTTTCATAGTCATCAGTCTCTGTCTTGGTTGTTTGTTCGTTTTTGATCTTGGCCCACGGTATACTATTTGGTAGTAGAGAGAAAATCTTACAGTTTGACAGCAGGTTTCGCCGGAGGCGAAACCTGTTTTTGTTTTATTTCTTTAATTTGCTTTTTTTACAAAATTAGCTATAATAATTCTTAATATGTCAGTCAGAATGCGGCACACTAGTGGTCATACTAAAAATAGGCGATCACATCATAGCTTAACAGAACCACGACTTTCTAAATGTTCAAAGTGTGGTTCCTTTCATTTGCGTCATCGTGTTTGTGGAGTTTGTGGTGAATATAGGAGTAGGCAGGTAATTGATGTTCAAACACAAATAGAAAAGAAAACTGAGAGAAAAAAAGCGAAGATGAAAGAATTGGGTAAAGATTCCAGCACAAAATCAGAAGAAAAAGAAAAGGTCTTAGATGCTAAAAAGTTATCTAAGAAAACAAAATAGTTTTTTAAAAATTTATCGGGTTTGACAACCTTCAACAATTTAGGTTTATGTTGAATAGGCACCTTTCAAGATCAATAGTTTTACAAACTCTTTTTGAATGGGATTTCAAGGAGGAAGAGAAAACAAACATATTTGATATTTTAGATTATAATCTAAAGGAATTTGCTATTATTTCAGAGGAAAATCTTTTTGCTAAATCTTTAATCACAGGAATTCTAAAAGAAAAAGAAAATCTTGATAATATTATTCAACAAGCTGCTCCACAATGGCCGATAGATAAGATTTCTATTGTAGATAGAAATATTTTACGTATTGGAATTTACGAATTATTGTTTTCTGATAAACAAGAAGTTCCGCCTAAAGTAGCTATCAATGAGGCCATAGAATTGGCCAAAGCCTTTGGAGGAGAAAATAGTGGAAAATTTGTAAGTGGTGTTTTAGGAACTATTTATAAAGAATTAGGTGAACCAAGAAAATATGAAACAACCAAGGATAAACCTAAAAAAGATTTTAAAGATGATGAGGATATAAAAAATTTGCCCCTTCAAGAATTAGGGGGGGCAATTATTTATACAGAAAAGGAAGGAAAAACTCTTTTAGTTTTTGTTCATAATGTTTTTGGTTTTTGGACATTGGTTAAGGGGACAAAAGAAAAAGGCGAAACTCTTGAAGAATGTGTAAGAAGAGAAGCCAAAGAAGGAACAGGTTTAGATGTAGTGGTAGAAGGCAAAGTAAATAGTAATGAATATGTGGCCACTCTTTATGAAGAAGATAGCACCCAAGAAGGTGGTTCACGCACAAGAAGGAAAGTTACTTATTTTTTGGCTAAAGCTGATTTTAATATTCTTGAGTTAGAAGAGAATGGGGGAGAGCGAGGAACTCTGGATGATGTCAGGTGGTTTGAATTATCTAAAATTGATGAAATTGGAACTTATGAAGATTTAAGACCAATAATTAACAAAGGAGTTGAGCTAATAAAGTCTCAAGTCCAAAGAAAATAATTATTAATAGTGTGGAATTATTAAAATCACCCATACTAAATATCATTTGATTTTTTAACAAAAAATCAAATGACTCAAATTTCTACAAAATTTGGTTTAGTAGGGTCATATTTTTCTAATTCGCTTCGTTTATAAGAAAAATATGATTGATTTTACAAAATTTGAAGAAAAAATTGGATTAAAATTTAAGAATAAAGAATTACTAAAAACAGCTCTAACTCATCGTTCTTATGTTAATGAACATCAAAATGAAGTTTCTGAACATAACGAAAGATTAGAGTATTTAGGTGATGCTGTTTTGGAGTTGGTGACTACTCATTATCTCTATGAAAAATTTTCACAAGAGAATGAAGGAGCTTTAACAGCTTACCGGTCAGCTTTAGTCAATACTACTTCTTTATCTCAAGTAGCAGAGAAATTAGAAATAAATAATTTTTTACAATTATCAAAGGGTGAAGCTAAAGATACAGGCAGAGCACGGACTTTTATTATGGCCAATGCAGTAGAAGCGATTATTGGGGCAATTTATTTAGACCAAGGTTATGTCATTGTTCAAAAATTTATTGCTGATAACTTTTTTGGAAAGATAAATGAAGTGGTTAAAAATAATTTGTGGCAAGATGCCAAAAGTAATTTTCAAGAAAAAGCTCAAGAAATTGTGAAAATAACACCCAATTATCAAGTTTTAGAAGAGACTGGACCTGACCATGATAAAAGATTTAGAGTGGGAGTATTTTTAAACAATAAATTAGTGGCAGAGGGAGAAGGGGTTTCTAAACAAGAAGCAGAACAATCAGCGGCCGAGGAAGCTCTCAAAGCCAAACAATGGGGTTAAGAGAATCTTTAATTTCTAATTTTCAATTTTCAAACAATGTAAAAATTTTCAATTTTCAAAGACGAATTTTGGTTTTGCCAAAATTCGTCTTTATTTAAAATTCAATCATTGGAAATTCATTGAAAATTGTAAATTGGGAATTGAAAATTATAGATCTATTGTCTCAGTTGGGTTAATTTTGTTATAATGATTTTAATGAATGACAATTTAGTACTTTATCGTAAATATCGGCCTCAAAGTTTCAACGAAGTTTTGGGACAAAATCATATTACAGCCACTCTTAAAAAAGCTATCAAATTAGGAAATATTTCCCATGCCTATTTATTTTCAGGAACAAGAGGAACGGGAAAAACTACTGTGGCGAGAATTTTAGCGCAAGAGATAAAATGTTCTGTTAATGATTTGAATGAAATAGACGCTGCTTCTAATCGGGGAATTGATGCTATTAGAGAATTGCGGGAAGCAGTGAATGTTTTACCTTTTGAATCTCCTTATAAAGTTTATATTATTGATGAGGTCCATATGTTAACCAAAGATGCTTTTAATGCTCTTTTGAAAACGTTAGAAGAACCACCCCAACATGTAGTCTTTGTGTTAGCTACAACGGAAGTAGAAAAAATTCCTGACACCATAGTTTCTCGTTGCCAGACATTTGTGTTTAAAAAACCGTCACAACAAATTTTGACAGAAATTATTTTAGATATTGCTAAAAAAGAAAAAATCAAATTAGAAAAAGGGACAGAGGAATTAATTGCTTTGTTAGGAGACGGTTCTTTTCGTGATACTTTGGGAATTTTGCAAAAAGTTATTAGTGCTTCGGCTGATAAAAAAATCTCTTTGAAGGAAGTAGAAAGAATCACTGGAGCTCCGAGTGGGGAACTGGTTAATCAGTTTATTTTGGCTCTTGCAGAAAAAAATATAGGAATAGGATTAGAAAAGATAAAAATTGCCTTAGAAAATAATATTGATATGCAAATTTTTGTAAAATTAATTTTACATAAAATTAGAGCTATTTTGTTACTAAGATTTTCTCAAGAGGCAGAAAAAATGTTTAAAGAAGAATTTTCTGAAGTTGATTTCAAATTCTTACAAAAATTGAGCAAAAAGGCCGATTCAGGTATAAATGCAGGGCTAATAGATGAGTTAATTGATGTATTTGCTCAAATAAAGCTCTCCTATATTCCTCAACTTCCGCTAGAATTATTATTGATAAACTTAGCAAAAAATGTAAAATAATAAAGAAATATTGCCAGATCGTCTAATGGTAGGACATCAGCTTTTGGAGCTGGTTATCTAGGTTCGAATCCTAGTCTGGCAACAAAATTGAGAGCGACGAAATTTTATTGCCAGAAGAAATGTGCCTACGCACATTTTGGATAGGATTCGAACAACGGAGTATGTTGCGACCGTGGGGAGCAACAACGAGCCGTGTCCCGTGGCTCTTAATAAAATTCAAGTGGTTAGCGAAGAATTTTATTTAGAGACCGTCAGGACGAATCCTAGTCTGGCAACAAAATTGTGTTTCTTGAATAAAATATGAATAAAAAAACTATTGATGCCTACAATAATTTTGCTCAAAAATATGATGAAGAAACTTTTGATTTTTGGAGTAAATTCCCACAAACTTTTTTAAAAAAATTTATTGGATCAATCAAGAACGAGAAAAAAATCTTAGACATTGGAAGTGGCCCAGGAAGAGATGGACTTATTTTGCAACAAGCGGGAATGCAAGTTGTTTGTTTAGATGCTTCAGAAGCAATGATTAAACTGTCACAATCAAAAGGATTAACCTCTATTAAAGCTGATTTTAACCAACTTCCTTTTGAAGATAATTTTTTTGATGGAATATGGGCATATACTTCCTTGCTCCACGTTCCCAAAAATGAGATTAGTAAACCAATGCAGGAAATTAAGCGGGTGTTAAAGCCCGATGGTATTTTTGGATTAGGACTTATTGAAGGGATAAATGAAGAGTATCGTGAGACTAAGAAAGTGGGTGAACCACGTTGGTTTAGCTTTTACACGAAGAATGAAGTAGAAGATCTACTTAGGCAATATAAGTTTAGGATTATATATTTTAAAGAATTCAGACCAAACACAAAAAATTATTTAAATTTTATTTCGGAGAAATTAGTTTAGTTATAAAATACTGAGAGAAAAATTTTAATAAAAAAGTGGAAATTGTTTTTTCGCTTTTTTTACGAAAAATGGTTTTTTTGGTTTAATGACCAAGAAGTAGGGGTGATTTTAAAGTGTTTTTTAACAAATGGCTCTAAAAAGCCTAAAAAGGAGCAATCTTTTTCTCGACCAAAACAACAACTAACTCGTTACCGAGTTGGTTGTTGTTTTAAATTTGTTTCTTAATAGGCAGATTTTAAACTATTCAAATAAATTAACTAAATATTCGTCAATTTCTCGTTGGTCTAAATCGTAAAAATTTTTTCCACTGGTGTGCAAGTCCGTTGCCAATTTAACACCGACAAAACGCCAATGCCATGGTTCAAAAACATAATAACTATTATCGTCGGGATAGGACATTATAAAACCGTATTTGTAAGCATTATTAAGCAACCACTGATAAGCTATTGTTTGTTCAAATCCTTCCAGCGTTCCTCCAATTCCAGTCGTGATTAAATCAACGGCTGTGCCTAATTGGTGTTCAGAATAACCTTGGTCGGCTGAAAATTGATTAGCAGTGCCATCTCCGTAGATAATAGCATATTGATTTTTGAGAGCAGTTTGCTCATTAAAAGAGCGATAAGCCGAATAGACATAAATTTCTAAATCAGCATTAAGAGAAGCTTTTAACATCTTTTCTAAATAAGGCCAGACTTGTGAATCTATTTTAGAATATTTGGCTTCAAAGTATTCGTAGTTATTTGGTATTTCTGACAGACGAGCTGGGGCATAATGTTCATTTAAAAAGAAAACTTTGGAATATTTTTGTAATAATTCTGGATCGGTTTTACTTAATTTTTCAAGATTCGTTACTGTACCAGTTATATTTCCAACCTCCTCTTTATAAGTACCCAACAAATTTTCTATTTTTCCAACGTTTTCTTTTTCATTGCTTAAGGCTTGAGATAAATTTGTATAAGTTTGGACAATATCTCCTTGTAATTCTGCTGTGGTAGAAGCCAGTTTTCTTTCCAAAAGTTCTAAATTTGAATTAATTAAAGAAAATTTTTCATCTATAGATTTTAAATGATTATTTCCTGACCAAACCAAATAACTAAAAGTGCCAGCGGAAATAACAAAAACTGATAAGATTGTTATATAAACACCTTCTATTTTTGTAAAAAATGATTTCATATTAATATGATTATACCACTAATTCTATATTTGGTGAAATTAAAACGGAAATTACCTCTCCAACAACTCGTCGAATAGGCGGAAACAAAAAAGAAAATCTATGGTATAATAAATTCATGAAAACAAAGGAAAATCGGGATATTATTTCGGTTAATGATTTATATAAAAAAACTCAAAAAGGAAGTGATTTTACTTTATTAGATGTGCGAACTTTGATGGAATATAAAGCAGGACACATAAAAAATGCTATTTTGTTAAATCTTTCAGAAGATTTTTTAAAGGATTTAAAAAAAATTGGTTTGATTGACAAAAAAAAGAATTCTATCATTGCTTATTGTCGGAATGGAGTTCGAAGCCAAATTATTTTCAATGTTTTAAAAACTTTGGGTTTTAAAAATGTTAAAGATATGCAAGGAGGTCTTCTAGAATGGAAAAAGAATAAGCTACCATTAATTAAAGAATAAAGAATTTATGAAGAAAATAGGCATAATAATTTTAGTTTTAATGGGGATTGTTTTTTTGCTTTTAATTCTTAGAGGAGATGAAGATATTTGGATTTGTCAAAAAGGGGAATGGGTTAAACATGGGAGCCCCTCTGCTGAAAAACCAGAACAACTTTGTGAAGAGGAAAAAAATTTAAAAGATTTAATTAAATTAGATTCAATTCAACCTAATGATAAAATTTCTAGCCCATTGTTGTTAAAAGGACAAGCAAGAGGAACTTGGTATTTTGAAGGTGATTTTCCTGTAATTTTAACTAATTGGGATGGTTTAATTATTGCTGAGGGATATGCAATGGCTCAGAGTGATTGGATGACAGAAGACCTTGTTCAGTTTGAAGGTGAATTACAATTTGATAAGCCAGATTATGGAGAGAAAGGTTTTTTAATTCTTAAAAAAGATAATCCCTCAGATTTACCAGAAAACGATAATGCTCTAGAAATACCTATTTTGTTTGAATAAATTAATGATAATTAGGTTTAAAATTTTTTATACACTAATAATATGTTATTATTAATTTAATGGAACTCTCAGAAATTTTAAAAAATAATATTATTGGAAATTTTCTTGATAAGGCAAATTTTTCAGCCAAAGAGATTCTTGAGACAAAGATCTCTGAATCAATAAAGGAATATTTCTCAAGGCAGAAAACTGAAAAAGAGGTTGATTTTACGGTGGAAAATTCCACTGAAGAATCTCACGGGGATTATGCTACTAATGTAGCCATGGCTTTGGCGGGAGTTTTGAAAAAAAATCCTTTAAAGATAGCTCGAGAAATAGTTGAAAAAATAGACCTCCCTGATTTATTAGAAAAAGTGGAAATAGCGACTCCAGGATTTATTAATTTTACAATTAAACAGAATTATTTTGAGAGTGAATTAAAAAATATTTTAGCTGAAAAGGAAAATTATGGAAGATTTAAGGAGAACAACAAAAAAATAATGGTAGAGTTTGGTCAACCTAATACCCATAAAGCTTTTACGGTAGGACATATTAAAGGAGCAATTTCAGGATTAGCTGTCTGTAAATTAATTGAAAACTTAGGTTATAAGGTGATAAAAACTAATTATTATGGTGATATTGGAATGCACACTGCTAAATGCACATGGGGAGTAATGCAAAAAGGGTTGCCAGACAATTTTAAATCTTGGAACAAACACAAAAAGATGGATTTTATTGCTGATGCCTATGTTTATGCTTCTGATAATTTTGACACCAATGAAAAAGCTATCAAACAGATAAATCAGGATATTTATGATGGAGTAAAAAATGAAGCAACTGATTTGTATGAAAAAATTAAAGAATGGAGTTTAGAACATCAGACAATTATTTTTTCAGATTTGGGAGTAGTTTATGATAAACAATATTCAGAAAGTCAGGTTTTTGCAGAGGCTAAAAAAATTATAGATAAAGATGAAAAAGGAATCTTTAAAAAGAGTCAAGGAGCCATTGTTTATGATGGGGAAAAAGATGGTTTGGCTACTTGGGTGATGCAAACAAGTGAAGAAAACCCGACTTATTCTGCTAAAGACATTGCTTTAGGATTTCAAAAATTTGAAGATTACCCAGATTTATATTTGAACCTAACTTTAACTGCAATAGAGCAAGAGAATTATTTCAGAGCAATTATCAAAATCTTAGAAAGATTAGATAATAAATTCAAAAATAAATATTTTCATCTATCTTTTGGTTGGTTGTTAATGGATGGGAAAAAAACCAGTTCACGTAGTGGAAAGAATATAAAAGGGACTGATATTTTGGAAGAGTCGTTAAGAATTGCTAAGACAAAAATTGTTGAATTGAAAGATTATGACGAAAGTAAAAGGGAGAAGATAGCCCGAGTGGTGTCTTTAGCTGGATTAAAATTTTTAATTTTGTCTCATGAATTTAATAAGAATGTAAATTACGATCCAGAAAGATTTGTTAATTTTGAAGGCTATTCTGGCCCTTATATTCTCTATGCCTACGTGCGAGCTAAAACTATTCTTAAAAAATCACAACTTCGGGAGATCCAACCTCCCGAAGTTAGCAAGGTTGGAAGTAGAGGGGGATTTGAGAAAAGTTTGTTAAAATGGTTAGCTCACTATCCCCAAGTAACTTATCGGGCAGGGGTAGAAGTAGCTCCTCACTTATTATGTGTTTATCTATTTGAATTAGCTCAAAGGTTTAATTCATTTTATGCTCATTGCCCAGTTTTGGATGCTTCAGATAGAGAGAAAGAGTTTCGTTTAGCCATTACAGAAGGAGTAGCTCAAGTTCTCAAAAATGGTTTGGGCTTGTTAGGGATAGAAACCATTGAGGAAATGTAATATGCGACAACAAGAAACTTTAGAAATTTTAAAGATGGGGAAAAATGTTTTCTTGACTGGTCCAGCGGGGAGTGGGAAAACCTATGTTTTAAATCAATATATTGATTTTCTTAAAGCAAAAAAAGTTCCAGTGGGGATAACTGCCTCTACAGGAATTGCGGCGACTCACTTAAATGGAATTACTATTCATTCTTGGTCAGGTTTAGGAATTAAGGACAGTTTGTCTGATATTGAAATTGAAAAATTATCAAGTAAAAATTATCTCAAGAAAAAATTTAAATATACTCAAGTGTTGGTAATTGATGAAATTTCAATGTTAAGTGGTTGGCAATTAGATACTGTAGATAAAATTTGTCGAGCTTTCAAACAATCCTCGGAACCTTTTGGGGGAATACAAATTGTTTTATGTGGAGATTTTTTTCAACTTCCGCCAATTAATAAAAAGGGGATGAATGTAGATTTTGCTTATCAAGCTGAGATCTGGAAAAATATGGATTTACAGATTTGTTATTTAAGCGATCAATATCGACAAGATTTAGAAGATGACTTATTAAGTATTTTGAAAGATATTCGGCAAAATGAAATCAGCAAAAAAACTCAAGAGCTTTTACGGAAAAGGCAAAAAATTAAACAGGAGAAAATTGTCCCAACGAAACTTTACACACATAATAAGGAAGTGGATCGCTTAAATTTTGAACAATTAGAAAAAATTAAAGGCTTTCCTCAGATTTACCAAATGCAATGTAGCGGAACAAAAAAGTTATCTGAAACTTTGAAAAAAAGTTGTTTGGCAATGGAAGAACTGCAATTAAAAAAAGATGCAGTGGTAATGTTTGTAAAAAATAATTTTGAAGTTGGTTATGTTAATGGGACCTTAGGAGTGGTAGTTGATTTTGACGGAAACTTGCCAGTGATTAGAACTTATGGGGGAAAAGAGATAATCGTAAATTATGAATCATGGCACATAGAAGAAGACGGAGTAATTAAGGCTAAAATCACTCAAATCCCGCTTCGGTTAGCTTGGGCGATTACTGTTCATAAGAGCCAAGGAATGAGCTTGGATGCGGCTGAAATTGACCTTTCAAGGTCTTTCGTGGCTGGAATGGGTTATGTGGCATTGTCTCGCGTGAGGTCTCTTGATGGTTTATATTTGAAAGGAATTAACAAAATGGCCTTATCTATAAATAAAGATATTTTGAGTTTTGATGAAGAATTGAAGAAAAAATCTGAACAAACAGCCCGTCAATTAAAAATAACTCCCAAAGAAAGAAAAAATAATTTACAAAAAGAATTTTTAAATAAAGCTGTGGTAGATGTGCCGGTGGGAGAAAAAATCTCAACTTATGATTTGACCAAACAATTAGTTGTTCAAGAAATGACAATTGAAGATATGGCTCGAGAGAGAAAAATGACAATAGCAACTATTATCAATCACTTAGAAAAATTAGTAGGGGAACAGGGGACTAATAAAGTGAATCTAGATTATTTGAAAAACGATATTAAAGATTTTGAAAAGATTAAACAAGCTTGGCAGAAAATCAAGGGAGACAAATTAACCCCTGTAAAAAGAATTTTAGGTGATAAATATTCTTTTGATGAAATAAGGGTGGTAAGATTATTGATTTGAAAATTAAAGAAATTTTAGATTGCCTATTGCCTCTTGAATATTTTTATATCCCTTTCTTTCTAAAATTTCTTTTAGCTCTTTATTAATTCTCCCAAAGCAAGAAACCCCTTCTTTTTCAAAAGTAGTTCCAATTTGAACGGCATTTGCCCCAGCTAAAAAAAATTCAAAAGCGTCTTTTCCTGTTTTAATTCCTCCTACTCCAAAAATAAATACTTTGTCTTTCAGAAGATTATAAAAACCACAAATATTACCTAAGGCTACTGGTTTTATATAATCTCCAGACAACCCACCACTTCCATTTCTTGGTTTAATTAGTGGTTTTTCTGACTGGGAGTCAATGATTAAGCTATTACCCAAAGAATTGATACAGGTGATGAAAGAGATCTTATATTTTAGAATTATCCTCGCCATTTTTTCTTGCAAAATTGAATCAAGATAAGCAGGTAATTTTAGACCGATTGGCTTTTTTCCTAAATTAATTAATTGTGATAATAATTTTTCTGTTTCACCAAAGTCATATCCAATTTGAGGGTGTCCTTCTAAGTTAGGACAGGAGAGACTAATTTCAATCAGATCGACCTTGCTGTTTTGAAAAGCTAACGTCATCTTTTTATAATCCTCTGTTGAAAATCCACCAATACTAGCAATTATTGGTTTATCATATTTTTCTTTTATTTTTTCTGCAAATTCAATATATTTTTTATAACCTAAATTAGGCCAACCCATACTTTGAATTAAACCAAAGGGGGTAGTGGAGCAACGAGGTTCGGAGTTACCTTTTCTTGGTTCAAGAGTGCAAGTTTTCATCACAATCGCACCAGAATCACTTTTTGCTAAAGATTCTAATTCTTCAAAAGTAGTATCCTTTACTCCTGAAGCATTTATTACACAAGGGTGAAAATTTTTATCAAGTAATTTAGTTTGGGTATTCATATGCGGGTCCACGAGAATTCGACCCACAATTACTAAACATCTTTTTTCGCTTCGCTCAAAATCTGCTAAGTACTGCTGGCCGTGGCTCGGAAAAGTGCGTTTAGCACTTTTCCTATTACCGTTCGAGCCCTGTCAAAATCATAAATAACAAAAATCACCCAATATAAAATTTAATGATTTTTATTATTGCGGGTCCACGAGGACTCGAACCTCGGATGGCGGTTTTGGAGACCGCTGTTTTACCAACTAAACTATAGACCCATAAAAATAGTATAAGTTAATTATATCCAAATTAAAAGCTAAAAGCACTAAAAAAAGTCGCATGGCGACTTTTTTAACTTTTATTTCTTGGTTTCTTTATGCATAACGTGCTTTCTGCACCACTTACAAAATTTCTTGAATTCCAATTTTCGTTCTACTCCTTTTTTGTTTTTTCTTGTCCAGTAATTGTTTCTTTTACAATCTTGGCAAGTCATTTTAATTAAATTATCTTGTGACATATTTTTGAAACCCTAATTAAATTATCTGACAAAAAAATAGGGCTGTGGTGACATGTGAGTATTATATAGAATATTCTGATTATAATCAAGAGGTTTTTAATGAAAATCCCCTGTTAAGCCCCAAAGGGGCAAAACAGGGGATTTTTGAAAACTAAAATTTAATAACTTCTCATAATCCTTAGCTTTTGAAAAATATTTTTCCAGACGGCTTTTTCTGTAAGAAGAGCAAATCGTTCAAGACTCTTGGGGTGCCATTTTTCTAATTCCTTCTCGGTAACCAATGTATAGTCTCGATTACTTCTATTCGCAGGGTAGTCAGCGTCAATCCAATCATAGAGGGATGCCTTTTCGTTTATAACTGTTAGAATCAGCCGCCCTAAGTTATCTCGTGAATTATGCTGTGGGTAAGTAGAGTTAAACCAGTTAACAATTAATATTCGTCTTGAATTTTTGCGAAGAAAAGAGAGGATGGGCTCGGCATTAGCAATTCTATCAAGAAATGTTAAATTATTTTTCGCGAGGGAAAGCAATTGAGAATAGGGGATTTTCTGTTCAACCCTTCTCTTTTTCAGCCTCTTACCCTTTTCAATTAAGGAAATTTCCTTTTTAATATTAGTGGGTATTTCCATAACAACCTCCTTTTGTTTTTTAGGTTTTCAATATTTACAAACTACTAAAAGTATATAACAATGGTAAAATATTATCAACAAATGGTCCTATCTGTTAGGTTTGTTTTGCTATTACTAAATACTAAATATCTTTTTTGCCTTAGGTTAACAAATTCCGCTTCGCTACATTTGTCCGCCCAGTAGGATTCGAACCTACGGTCTTTCGGTTAAGAGCCGACTGCTTTACCAGCTAAGCTATGGGCGGATATCGTTTATTTCTTTTTTGTGCCTGGGGCGGGAGTCGAACCCGCATCTCGTGAAAGACACGATTTTAAGTCGTGCGCGTATACCAATTCCGCCACCCAGGCATTTTATTTTTCCTGAGGCCTGGGCGGGAATCGATCCACAGTTACTAAAGTTTTTCTTAGTTTTCGTAAACTCAAACTTGAAAAACTAAAGTACTGCTGGTCGCGACTCGGAAAAAGTCCACGGGACTTTTTCCTACCACCGTGCGATTCCTACCAGAACCTCCAAAGTAAAATAATGAAGAAAAGAATTTCCTAATTATTTTACTTGAGGCCTGGGCGGGAATCGCACCCGCGCATGTCGGTTTTGCAGACCGAAGCGTTTCTACTTCGCCACCAGGCCTTTTTTAAACTTCTTATAGTCTACAAATCTTGAGACAATTCGTCAATTCTTTGGCGATTTTTTTCACCTTCATCTATTGCAAAATCAAGGAAAGGAGTAAATTTCATTTTAAGTTTAGATTGAAGGAAATGTCTAAAATCGCTTCTTTGTCGTTTAACAAAATCTAAAGCGGATTGTTCGTTTGAGGTTGGCAAAACTGTTATAAAAATTGTTGCCTGCTTAAGGTCCTTAGAAACATCAGCATCAGTTATTGTAATTAGGGAAGTTCTATTCGATTCTTTTTCCAAAAATTGAGCAGCTAAGTTTTTAATATTTTCTCGTACTTTTTCTTGTCTCAATGTCATTGTTTTTATTTTTCAATAATTTTGTAAGCTGAGAGAACGTCACCAGAAGCAACATCGATTTTTGATTTTAAATTCATTCCAAATTCATCTCCCTCACTTACTTCTTTAACTTGAATTTTCTGTTTTTGAAGATTAATAATTATCCCTTTTCCAATTTCATAATCTCTTCTCAAAATCTTTACATCAGAAGATAATATTATCTTACCCTCTTTTACCTTTCCTCCGATTATTTGTCCGTCTTTAGATTTACTAAAGAGTTTCATAATTTTAGCTGAACCAGTTTGTTCCTCTACTTTTATTTTAGGAATAAGGTTTTTAATGTTTTCTTCTAACCATTCCGTCAATTTATAAATGACATCAACAATAACAATTTTAATATTTGATCTTTCCGCTAGACTTTTTATTTGTTGATTAATTTTTACATTAAAACCAACGATTAAAACATCTCCCTTATTCCCAGCTAATTTTATATCGTTCTCGTTTATATCTCCCACTCCAGCTGAAATGATTTGAATGTCAGCTCTTTCTTGTTCAATCTTTTTTATTTCTTGTTGAATGGCATCAATTGTTCCAGAAACATCAGCCTTAATTATTATTAAAATTTTTGTTTTTTCTTCATTGTCAGAAGTGTTTATTTTTTGAGAAAATCTTTTGGTTAAAACATCTGATTTATTTACTTGATTACTAATAAAGTTTTCGGCTTCTTTTTTTGATAGAAAAGTTACAAAACTGGTTCCTGTTTCGGGAACCGCTTTAATTCCAATCAATTTAATTGGATTTGAAAAAGTAGCCTCATTAATAGGTTCTCCTAAAACATTTTCTAACCCTCTAATTGGACTTACTTTATTGTTTATCACAATAAAATCACCTTTTTTCATTCTTCCATTTTTTATTATAGCCGTAATTTCTGTTCCTTTTTGAGTATTAATTTTTGATTCCAAGACAAAACCACTTGCTGGTTCGCCTTGATTACCTGTTAATTCCTCCATATCAGCTACCAAAAGCACTGTCTCCAAAAGCTCAGAAACACCTTGTCCTGTTTTGGCTGAAATCATATTAAACGGAATATTTCCACCTAACCCTTCAAGAAAAATTTCGTTTTCTAATAATTCTTGTTTAATTTTTTCAACATTTGCATTTTGTTTGTCAATTTTATTGATAGCTACCACCACTGGAATGTTAGATTCCTGAATACTTTTATAGGCTTCAATTGTTTGAGGTTTAACTCCATCTTCGGCTGAAATTATTAAAATGGCTATATCAGCCAAACAGACTCCAGTAGCACGGACGTTTGAAAAAGCAGCATGTCCAGGAGTATCAATAAAAGTAATTTTTTTCTTTTCTTTTTTATTTTTTTCATAAAGAACTTCATAAGCAGAAATATGCTGAGTAATACTCCCGGCCTCATTTTCAACGACATTGGTTTTCCTGATGAAATCCAACAAGGTTGATTTTCCGTGGTCAATATGCCCCATGACAACAACAACTGGCGGTCTTTCTATTAAATTTTCCCTGATTTTTTTACTCATAATTTTAAAGAGAATTTTTGGTCTCATTTAGAACTTTGGTTTCCTCTTCAGAAAGTTCATATTTTGACTGCCAATTTTCAATGGGTTTAGCAAAGATACTAACTTTATCTCTAGTATATAAACTAGACATCACTATTCCTTTTCCTTTTTTATTCAAAAAAGTTGTCGCAAAGCTTTGATCCCCACCGACTCCATCTTTTTTAAAAGGATTAAATCTTACAATCTCTATATTTTGAATACTATTTTTCAACTTATTCTCTAAAACATCCAGTTTATCTATAGTTTCATTTCCAAATTGTTGTAATTCTTCAATCTTGTTTTCAATAGAATCAATTTTATTTCGTAATCCTTTCTTATCTCTAATTAAATTAATATCTTTACTTTTTACTTCTAATCTTGTTAACCACAGAACAAAAAGGATGTTAACCCCGACAAGAACATATAAAGCTAGCTCTTCTAAAGTAAAAGTCATAATACCAAAAATTATACACTACAAACACTTTTTTGCAATTTAGAAAAACCATAGTAAAATAACGATTAATGAAAAAAAGAATCTATTTAGACCACGCTGCTGCCACTCCTGTGAGGAAAGAGGTTAAAAAAGCCATGGAAAGATTTTGGAATGTTGATTTCGGAAATGCAGGAGCCAATCATACTGAAGGAATCATAGCAAAACAGGCCTTGACTGAATCTCGAAAAAAAATAGCCAAACTTGTAAATGCTCAATCCGAAGAATTGATTTTTACTTCAGGGGGGACAGAAGCAAATAATCTAGCTATCTTTGGTATTCTTAATAAATTAATTGAAGCAGGACAACAAGTTAAAGAAATGCACTTAATTACCACTGTTTTTGAACATCCTTCAGTTTTACAGTGTTTTAAATATTTTGAAGAAAAAGGCGCTCAGGTTGATTATTTAGACATTAACCAAGAGGGGATAGTTGATCTTGAACAGTTAAAAAAAATAATCACATCTAAGATAGTTCTAATTTCAATTATGTTCGTAAATAATGAAATCGGGACTATTCAGCCAATAGAAGAAATAGTAAAAATCATACAAAATTTTAAAAGACGACAACCACAATCCTCAGCCTTTCCAATTTTTCATAGCGACGCAGCTCAAGCTTTATTGTTTTTACCTATTGATATTCAAAAATTAAATATCGATATGATAAGTTTTGATGCTCAAAAAATATATGGACCGAAAGGAGTAGGAATTCTTTTTGTGAAAAAAAATATTGAAATTAATCCTTTGATTATGGGAGGAGGCCAAGAGAGTGGTCTTCGACCGGGAACCGAAAATACACCTCTCGTTGTTGGTTTCGCTAAAGCTTTGGAAATGGCAGAACAAGACAAGAAAAGAGAAAGCCAACGATTAATAAAATTGAGAAATTATTTTATTAAGAAAATTTTAGAAAAAATTCCAGGCACCAAACTAAACGGCAACCTTAACCAAAGGTTAGCTAATAATGCCAATATTTTTTTTCCTAACAAGAATAATGAATTTATGATCATTCAATTAGACCAACTGGGAATTGCTTGTTCTACTAAATCAGCTTGTTTAACAGGGAAAACTTCTTATGTGGTTAACTCATTAGGAAATAGAGAAAATCGAGATAAAGGTTCAATCCGTTTTACGATGGGAAAATCCACTACCAAAAAAAATATTGATTATTTAATTAAATGTTTAATTAAAATTTGTTCAATTTGATTTTATAACTTTTTTGTCTATAATATCAAGTAGGTATTCAGAGGTTAGTTATTTAGGTTTTAGAGGAAAAATCGCAAAGCGATTTTTCCTCTCCTAACTCCTAACACCTAAATCTTAATCACTAAATTTATGAACATAGAAGAATTAAACAAAACTCAAATAATCCTCTTAACTCTCTTAATCAGTTTTATCACTTCTATTGCTACGGGTATTGTGACTGTTTCCTTGATGAACCAAGCTCCTAAAGTTGTAACTGATACAGTCCACAAAGTTATTGAAAAAACAGTGGAGCGAGTTGTCCCTGGTGAGCAAAAAGCTACTATTATTGAAAATACAGAGACTATTATTGTTAGTGATGAGGACTTTGTTATTAAAGCCATTGAAAAAAATTCAAGCTCATTGGTCAGGGTTTTTAGTTTAACCAAAGATAAAGAAGGAAAAGACCAAGCTAATTTTATTAGCTTAGGTGTTATTATTTCTAAAGAGAATGAAATACTAATAGATGGAAAAGGTTTATCCAAAGAAGGTAATTATTTTATTACTGACGGTAACTTAAATTTAAAGTTAGCTTTTGAAAATAATTTAATGGATGATGACCTAACTTTATTAAAAATTCAAACACCTAGTCCCGAAGTTTTAGGAGAAGAAGAATTAATTTTTACTCCCATTGAATTAGGTGATTCTGATGTTTTGAAATTAGGACAATCAGTTATTTCTTTGGGCGGAGAAACATCCAATGTTGCTTCAACTGGGATTATTTCAAATTTAAAAAGAGACAAATTATCACTCGTAGCAACTACTGGTGAACCACCGATTGAAAGTTCCAAAACAGAGCTAAAAATTATGACAACTGAAATTGAAACAAACCTTGATTTGCAGTTGCCCATGAGTTTATTGATAGATTTGGACGGAAAAGTTATCGGAATCAAATCAAAATCAAGTTTTTTCATTCCTGTAAATCTAATCAAGCGAGATTTAGACAAACCTCATCAAACCAATTCAGAAACAATTAATTCCAGTCAAGGAATATAATTTTTCTTTTGCTCTAATATTTTTAAATTATGCCTCCTTTCCAAAATTTTACAACTAAAGCTAAAGAAGTTATTCGTCTTTCTCACGAGTTAGCTATTGAACGTGGGCAAAATCATGTTAATCATTTACACCTTTTTACAGCAATCTTAACTCAGGAAGAAAATGTGGTTATATCTATCTTAGAAAAATTAAATGTAGATGTTATTCTTTTAGCAGATACTTTATTAGAATTAATTGAAATCCCCGAAAAAACTACTACCCTAACGCCTTCTTACCAAATCTTTTTAACACCTGAATTAGCACAGGTCTTACAAAAATCAGTTACAATTGCACAGGACTTAAATGATGATTTTGTTTCAGTAGAACATTTATTTTTAGCTTTATTTGATATTCCAGGAGACACTCACGAAATAATGACAAGATTTAATATCAAAAAAGAAGATGTCCAAACCATTCTCCAAGAAATCAAAGAAGGTAAAATCACCAACATTAAAAAACCCAAAAAATACAAAACTTTAACAAGATTTACAAGAAATTTAACCCAGTTAGCTAATGAAAATAAATTAGATCCAGTCATTGGGAGAGATAATGAAGTTAGACGAATTGTCCAAATTTTGTCTCGCCGAACAAAAAACAATCCCATTTTGATTGGGGACGCTGGAGTAGGAAAAACAGCAATTGCCGAAGGTTTAGCTTTGCGTATTGTTCAAGGCGACATCCCAGACTCTCTCAAAGATAAAAAACTAGTGTCTTTGGATTTAGGTTTATTGGTAGCTGGGACTAAATATCGCGGAGAATTTGAAGACCGTTTGAAATCTATTATAAAAGAAATTCAACAAGCTGAGGGGAAAATTATTTTGTTTATAGACGAAATCCACACGATTGTCGGAGCGGGAGCTGCTGATGGCTCTATGGATGCCTCTAATATGTTAAAACCAGCTTTAGCGAGAGGAGAATTGCAAGCAATTGGAGCTACCACTTTGCGAGAATATCAAAGATACATTGAAAAAGACCCTGCTCTAACAAGACGTTTTCAACCAGTTTATGTTAGCGAGCCCTCAATTGAAGATGCCATTGCTATTTTGAGAGGATTAAAAGAAAAATATGAACTTTATCATGGAGTCAAAATTATTGATGAAGCCATTGTCGCTGCAGTTAATTTATCCAGTCGTTACATTACAGATAGATTTTTACCAGATAAGGCCATTGATTTAATTGATGAATCAGCTTCTTCGCTTAAAATTTCTTTAGAAAATAAACCACCAGTTTTAGAAGAAGCTGACAGAAATATCCGACGATTAGAAATTGAGAAAGAGGCGCTTAAAAAAGAAGCCAAAACAAAAAACAATGATCGCCTAAAAGAAATAGATAAAATAATTGCTGATCTCAAAGAAAAAAATTCAGAATTATCTATTAAGTGGAATAATGAAAAGAAACTTTTGGCCGAAATAAAAACCATCAAAGAAAGTTTAGAACAATTAAGAATTGAGTCTGACCAAAGTGAAGCCATGACTGATTTGGGTCGAACAGCGGAAATTCGTTATTCCGAAATTCCTCAGGCTGAGAAAGAATTAAAAGAAAAAACCAACCACCTTAAAAAGTTGAAAAGAACTGGGCGGATTTTAAATGAAGAAATTACAGCAGAAGACATTGCTGATGTGGTCAGCCGTTGGACAGGGGTACCTATCACTAGAATGCTGGAAGAAGAAACAGAAAAACTAAAACGTTTAGAAGACGGCTTAAAAAAAGTTGTTATTGGACAAGATGTTGCTATTAAAAAAATAACGGATGCCATTAAAAGGTCTCGTGTGGGAATTTCAGACCCTAACCGACCGATTGGCTCCTTTATGTTTTTGGGTCCTACAGGAGTAGGAAAAACAGAGTTGACTAAACGTTTAGCTGAAATTATGTTCAACGACGAGAAAGCTTTGATAAGAATAGATATGTCAGAGTTTATGGAAAAACATAGTGTTTCCAAATTAATTGGAGCTCCACCTGGCTATGTTGGTCATGAAGAAGGGGGAACTTTGACTGAAACAGTTCGCCATAGACCTTATTCTATCATTCTTTTTGATGAAATTGAAAAAGCCCACCCAGAAGTTTTTAATCTTTTGTTACAAGTTTTAGATGATGGTATTTTAACTGATGCCAAGGGGAAAGTGACTAATTTTAAAAACACTATTCTTATTTTAACTTCTAATATCGGTTCTAAATATGTGAATGAAATGGAGACCATTGGGTTCAATAATAATTCTAATGAAGAACAATATGAAGAGACCAAACAAAAAGTTTTGGATTCTCTGAAAGATTATTTCCGACCAGAGTTCTTAAACCGTTTAGATGATATTGTCGTCTTTGATATTTTAAGAGAAGATTCCCTCAGAGAAATTGTTGACATCCAAATAGCTTCAATCAAAAAGAGATTAAAAGGAAAGGATATTTCATTATCCATTACTAATTCAGCTCTTTCCTATCTAGTTAAAAAGGGCTATAATCCGCAATATGGGGCTAGACCTTTGAAGAGAGTTATTCAGAATGAAGTGTTAACTCCAATTGCTACTCAGATGATTTCTCAGGGAATGATGCAAGGAGGTTCTGTAACTATTGGTGTAGAGAATAATAAATTAACTTTTACTGTCAGAAAAAAGAAGGGTTTCTCTGTAGTTAAGAAAGAACAGAAAAGCCCTAAGAAAAATATTTCTCCAACGAATCATTCTCAAAGCAAGAAGAGAAAAGCAAAAGTGCTGGTATAAATAAAATATGCGTCGGTGGTAGAGCGGTCAATTACACGAGTCTGTAAAACTCGCGCCTTACGGCTACGCAGGTTCGAATCCTGCCCGGCGCACCCTAAGAGAAAAAGGTCTATCCAGTTTGGATAGGCTTTTTTTCTTACTGTACTTCGTACAGTCAGGATTCGAACCGAACGAGTATATTTTTTCGTAACGCAGTGAAGAAAAAATACGAGTGAGTGGAGGTCAATGAAGTGAGATATTTTTGGAGCGAAGCGAACAAAAATATCCACGAGAGTGACCGAATCCTGCCCGGCGCACCAGAATATTAAAACAGCCCCAACGGGCTGTTTTAAAAAAATATATTTAGCAATTTATGATCGATTTAAAATGAATAACAAGTCGCTTCTTCATCTCCTTCGCAAGAAAAACAAATTTCTTTAATAGTAATATAATTCTCTTTTAGAGAATAATTATAAAAACTTTTCGAGCCACACCCTGCGTCTCCTGTACTTCCAGATAATTTTATGTTTTCTTGGTTTATTTCTTGGAATTTACTAGGAGTTCCAAACCATTTATATATCTCTTTTACTTGCTCAGGGGCACCTGTTTTTATAATTTCGTTTCTTTGTTCGACCATATTCTTATTGTATGAATACCAAGGTGTATTTTTACCCCCATCAATATCCTCTCTTTTTGCTATATTAATTGTATCGAGTTTTGTATCGTAAAGGATGAATTTAAAACCTCCTCCTCCATATTCACTTGGAATTATAGCGAAAAGATAACCACTATTTGAGTAACAAACTTGACCGACATTTTCGATTGTGTATTTTCCTCTTTGGTCAATTATATCTTGAGGTGAATTATAGGAGTGTTTATTCATTTCGAAAAGCCATTCGGCATCAGCCTGGCTAAAGAAATCTAAATTTTCAATTTTGACCTTAAAATTCGGATACCACACTTCTTGTTTATAATTTTCCAAATCTTTACAATCATCGATAGACAAATTACCAGTGTCTTTTTTATCACCAATTGTATTTTCTTCAGGTAGAGAAGTATCATTTTTGACATAATAATAACCAACACCCGCAAGGGCAATAATTCCAATAACTATTAAAACACCCCTCAACCCAAATCCTTTTTCCATAATTTTATTATTAACTAATACACAGAAAATTATACCAACAATCTCAATTAAAATCTCAAGTTATCCACAAATTTCCTATTTTTAACCACCACTCAGCATAAAACCAGCCCAATTCTATGCCGATCCATCAAAAAAAAGACAAAAAGAAAACCGCTCAACGACAATAGCTGTTAAGCGATTTTCGTTGAGCGGGTGCCGGGGGGTGTTCCGCCTAGCTCTTAACCATTTTATGCAACCAACTATACCGACGGAAATTTTTGAAAATTTCAGGGCATATTATCTCCATAAACGAAAGATATTCAACATCTGAAATTTCTTCTTCTTTTCCCTTCCTGCGTATCTCGAGATAGAGAAAGCGGCGAATCTCCGCAGGGCTTTTTTTCTCTGTCAACTCTACATCTGAACTGGCGTACCTTTCATCAAGGAGTTTTGAGAGAGGAATGACAAAGATGATTTTGAAGCCAACCTCTTCGCCACTTTCTGTTGCCACAGTTCCTTTGTAAGCGTGACCGTGCTTGATTACATCACCTTGGAACACTTTTCCCCAAAAACCTGTTATAATACAAACACCAAGATGACCAAGACCGAATTAAAAAAACAATTAATGATTTACCAAGCCAAAAACGGGGCCATTGAACTGCGTGGTGATTTTGATAATGAAACAATTTGGGCAACACAAGCACAAATAATAAATATTTTTGGCATTGACCAATCAGTTGTCTCTCGTCATATTACTAACATTTTCAAAGATGGCGAAATTGATGAAAAAAGCAATATGCAAAAAATGCATATTGCAAATTCAGACAAGCCTGTCACATTTTACTCTTTAGATATCATTTTAGCGGTGGGTTATAGGACGAATTCTTCAAAAGCAATCGCTTTCCGCATCTGGGCGACCAAGACTTTAAAACAGCATTTAGTTGATGGCTATACCATTAATAAACAGCGAGTCGGGGCTAATTATCAAAAATTCTTGCAAGCTGTTTCAGAAATCAAAGCTTTATTACCGGCTGGAAATATTGTTGATACCAAGAACATCTTAGAGTTGATTAACGTGTTTGCTAGCACATGGTTTTCTCTGGATGCTTATGATAAAGAAAGTTTCCCCAAAAAAGGCATCACTAAAAAACAAATAATTTTTACCGCAGAAGAATTAAATCAAGCTCTTCATGATCTAAAGAAAACTTTGCTTACTAAAAAACAAACCACTGAATTATTTGGACAAGAGAGAAATAAAGATGCGATTGGAGGAATTGTTGGTAATGTTTTTCAGACCTTTGGTAAAAAAGATGTTTACCCGACTACCGAAGAAAAAGCTGCCCATCTTCTGTATTTTATTGTTAAAAATCATCCATTTACTGACGGCAACAAAAGAAGCGGAGCTTTTTCTTTTGTGTGGTTTCTTAGAAAGACAGGTCTTCTTAGAATTAGTTTAACTCCTGAAGCTTTAACAGCATTAACTTTATTAGTAGCGGAAAGTAAATCACAAGACAAAGATAAAATAATCGGGTTAACTCTTTTACTTCTAAACAAAAAATAATAGGTCTCAAATTGCCCACAAATCTTATGTTTTTCTGCTGAACCACCCCAAATCGCCCCATTTCTTACAGAATTACCCATTCCATAATCTTTTTTCTTGATTTTATCAAGAAATAATGTAATATATAGACCATGAAATTTGCAGTTGTAGAAATAGGAGGAAAACAATATAAGGTCTCTGAAGGAGACATTCTTAAGGTTGAAAAATTTCCTGCCGAATATAAAGCTGGGGATAAAATCACTCTTGATAAAGTATTACTTTTAGATGATGAAAAAACCACGAAAATTGGAACTCCCTATTTGACAGGTAAAGTGACCGCTGAATTTTTAGCTGAGGGCAGGGGACCAAAAATTAGAATCCGCCAATTCAAATCCAAAAGTAACTATCTGAAAAGAATGGGGCATCGTCAACCCTACGCCCAAATCAAAATTACTCAAATCTAAAAAAATTTAACACTCAGTGTTAAATTTTTTTATTAAAATCCTTATCCACTAGTTTAAAGTGATTTAGTTGTTTATTCATACTATAATTGTTAATAGTTATATTTTAAATACAAATTAATATTAATTAACAATCCTAAACCATCAAAAATGGTCGAGCAAGAAAAAATATGGAAAACAATCTAAATAATCCTTCCAACCCGGAAAATCAAGAACCTGTATCAAAAAACAATAATGTGGTCATTTCAAAGAAAAAGTGGGTAAAAAACGTCGTTTTAATTACTACTATTGTTTTAGTAATTGCTATAGGAGGACTTTATTTTTTAGGTGTAAAAAATTCAACATCTGTTGATGATGTTAATACACCAGAGGAAACAATTGAAAATTCAGAACTAATCACTTGCACAAAAGAAACAGACCCGTCAGAAGACTGTCTTATATTGATGAGAATATCATGGGGCGACACATATTCTTTTGAAAAATATAGAAATGAAGAATATGAATTTAGTACTGGATATCAAAAAGCCTATGGTGATATTGTAGAAAGTAGCGTATTTAAATATGCGAAAACCGAAAAAGGAAGAGAGGCCACAGTATATTTTTCTTTTAAAGACTTCAAAAACTCTAGTTTTGCTTCCATTGATATTTATGAAAAAAATTGGTTTTATGAAAATACTAAAATAGAAGAAGTTTATAATGAATGTAATATTATAGGACGAAGAGATTATCGAATTGTGTGGGGAAAAGATCAAAAAGACGGGTATCCTTTCGGTACTTATTTAGGAGAAAATAATAATTATGTTTTTGTGTTTGGACTTAGTCCACAATCTTGTCCAGCACCAGCTCCTTTCTGTTCTCTATCTTCTTCAATCAGGGAAACTATTCAATATTCATTTTCTATTTTAGAAGATGAATAGCATAATTCAAAACCGCAATTAAAAATAGGCTCAGATGAACTTATTTTTAAGTGCGGTTTTTAAAAGCATTCTCAAAAGTATTGTTATCTAAATATTCCAACTCTGTGCCAGTAGATAACCCTCTTCCCAAGGTTGTTATTTTTAATGGGTATTTTTTAATCAACGATTTAATCTGTTGAGAAAGAAAATCAAGAGTATTTTCTCCTTCGGGGTTTAAACTTAAAGCTAAAATAATTTCTTTTAATTCTTTAGTTTTAATTTTTTTCTGGATAAGCTCTAGAAGCTTTTTTAATCTAATTCTTTGTTCAGGTTGTTTTTCTAAAATAGGCAACAAACCCCCTAACACAAAATATATTCCATTATAATTTCCAATCCTCTCTATATTTTCTAAATCAGCGTCTTTGGCCACTACCATTAACAAAGATTGGTCTCTATTCGGATTTTTACAGATACGACACAAATTGGAATGATCATCCAAAGAATAAAAACAAGAACAATTTTCACATATCTTAACATCTTTCTTTAATTGTTTGATTAAATCAGTCAGCTCATATAAGAAGCCATTATTTCTTGTCAATAAAAAATAAACAAATCTTTTGGACTGCCTCGCTCCAATTCCTGGAAACTTAGAAAAATATTCAGCTAATTTATCAATTGAATTCATCATTTATATAATTAATTTATGGCTATCGCATAGCCATAAATTTAAAAATCATCGCTTTGTTCAGTTTCTTCTTCCTCTTTAATAGCAAAATCACTAAAATCATTTTTTTCTACACTCTGAAAGGTAGCTTTCTTCTCATTAAAATTAAGTTCTACTTTTCCCGTAGGTCCATTTCTGTGTTTTTCTATCAAAATTTCGGCTAAACATGATTTACCCGAACCATCTTCATTATTTTCTCTGTGAATAAATGCTACTAAATCAGCATCTTGTTCAATAGAACCAGAATCACGCAAATCAGACAATCGAGGACGCCCCCCTCGACTTTCTACTGCTCGGCTTAACTGGGACAAAGCAATTACTGGTATATCTAATTCTCGAGCCAAATGTTTAAGAGAGCGAGAAATTTCTGTGACCTGTTGTACCATTGAATCAGACCCTCTAGATTCAGTCGGTGCCATCAATTGTAAATAATCAACAATAATTAATTTCAAACCATGTTGTCTTTTTAGCTTACGGGCTACCGAACGCATATTCAAAATATTATTTGAAGCTTGGTCATCTATAAAAATAGGGGCTTTAGAGAGACGGTCCAGGGATTCCCTAATAGAATTGAATTCTTCATCTCTTGTTAACCGTCCTGTTCTTAATTTCCAAGCATCTACATTAGAATCAGCCGCCAACATTCTGTCCACTAATTGTTGGGAACTCATTTCTAAAGAAAAAATAGCGACTGGCAAATTATAATTAATCGCCACCTTTCTAGCAATATCAAGAGCCAAAGATGTTTTTCCTATTGAAGGGCGAGCTGCGATAATAATTAAATCAGAATTTTGAAAACCAGATAATTTATCATCTAATTCTTTAAAACCAGTTGGCACTCCTCTTAATTTACCTTCTGATTTATGTAATCTATCCAATCTCTCCCAAGCTTCACCTAAAGCCTCTTTTATTTTTATAAAAGAACGGGAAATCAAAGACCCCGTTACAGTAAAAATACTTTTTTCCGCTTTGTCTAAAGCTATCTCCAAATTTTCTGTTTCGTTATAACCCAAATTGGAAATTTCTTCTCCCGCTCCAATCAATCGTCGCATCATATATTTTTTGTGAACAATTTTAGCGTAGTGTTCAGCATTGGCTGAAGAGGGAACTGTTTCTACTAATTCTGTCAAAAAAGTAGTTCCACCAATTTGTTCTAATTGTTTTTGTTCTTTCAGAATTGAAGATAAAGTTAATAAATCAATCGGTTCTTTTTTAGAAAATAAATCTAACATTGCTTTGAACACAATGCGATGTTTTTCAGAATAGAAACAATCTTCAGAAATAATATCTAAAACATCATAGATGACTTCTGGTCTTAACATAATAGAACCCAACAAGGCCTTTTCGGAATCAATGTTTTGAGGAGGAATTCTTAAATTAGGATTATTATTAATCACTTCCATATTTTGTATTTTATCATAATTGTTAAATTTCAAAAGATGGAAAATAGGGAAAAAAGAGGGGATAGAGAGGGGATAAATGTAAAAGAAATAAGGAAAGAAGCTAATTTTTGAGCAGTAAAAAATTTTTTGTTGAAACACCACAAAACAATTCCTTAAAAATTTCAAACTCCTCCCAATAGGTCGTTAAACAGTGGAATTTTTTTGTTAAAAATTTTAATCCTCAAAATTGGCTTTTCCCCCTTATTTCTGTGTGGAAGAAAATAAAAATGCTTGACAATAATTAAACTGTGTCTTATCATACAGGTGGGTTGAGAGAATGTTTTGAGGACACGGGCTTATGGCTGGCGATAAGGCCGCCTTCCGCCGTAACTACAACGGTGCAGCCCATTATTCTGGGGAGAAATAATCCCCACCGACGCCTGTCCAAGATAAAGACGGCTCAGGCGCATGGATGGGCTCTCAAATTCAGAGCGCCTCCTATCCTTCGCAACGCGATTGCGAACATCGGATAAGCCAGAGAGAGGAAGATTCTCTCAACCTACTTTTGTCCCTCGGTCAGGTTTGGTTTACGGACGAATCCTCTGGGGTATCAATATCCCTCGCCGGATCAACCTAAGCCATGGCCGCTTTAAGTAATCACCGATACTCCAACGCATAAGCGGGTATCGGTGATTTTTTTATTTTAAAATTCTATATGGATAACTTTATACATATATGTATGTTATTATTTACAATGAGTAATTAAGTAATTTATTAATCCCCAATAAAAACTATAATGAGTAAAATAAAAGAAGTTATCTTATCAATTCTATTTTTAGGAATATTGGTTTTTCCTAATATATCTTCAGCCTCAACCATTGCTGAGTTAACCGCGATGTTAAATTCTCTGTTGGCACAAATTACTAGTCTACAGCAACAAATAGCTCAACAAACAGGAGAAACTCCTTCAGAAGAATGGTGCCACGATTTTGATACCAATTTAAAATACGGAAATAGCGGGGAAGAAGTAGAAGCTCTCCAACAAGTTTTAAAAAAAGAGGGTTTTGGCATTTCAAAAGACAAAGATGGTTATTTTGGAGAAAATACTTCTTCAGCAGTAATTAGTTTTCAACAAAAATACAAAAGTGAAATTTTAGCTCCTTGGGGTCTTACTTATGGTTCTGGTTATGTAGGAGCTACTACAAGAAAAAAATTAAACCAATTATCTGGTTGTGAAAAAACAAATTCTTTAACACAATCATCAGCCACAATTAATGCTTCTTGCGGTTCTGCTCATGGGCAATCTTTTGCTTACAAACCAGTAGTAAATCTTTGCGCAACAGGAACGGCCTCCACAGTTAGCACAGAAGAACAAACAGGAGGAATTATTCGTTATACTTGGATTTGTACAGGATTAAACTGGGGGAAAAATGTTAGTTGTTATGCTTATGACAATAATTTAACAAACACTTTCACCGTTACTTCACCTCAAGCCAATGAACAACTCATTCGAGGACAGACCTACAATATTACTTGGATAAATAATGACCCCCAGGCGGAAAGTTATTCAATTTATTTGATAGGAGGTAATTTAGATCCAACAACCGTTAGATATATTGGAACAGTGGATGGCTTCGAAAACAAATTTGAATGGACAATTCCATTTGATGTTATGGTTGCTTCAAATTATCAGCTTCAACTTAGCGCCACTAATTTAAAAACCTCTGAAGATAAAAGTGAATTGTTTGATATTTTGTCAGAGACAACCACCGCTTGTTCTGATTCTGATGGTGGAAAAGATTTTTTCACTAAGGGTTTAACTTTCGGAACAATTTTGGCTCAAGGTCCTACTACAAAAATTTGGGAAGATTATTGTTCAACAGAAGCTATTGTTAAAGAATATTTTTGTCAATCTTCCAACACAGATATCTTAGCGGTTGGAGTTAGTAATTATTCTTGTGCCAATGGTTGCCGTGGGGGAGCTTGTCTTTCAACAGAAATATTTTCTCATAGTATTTTATCACCCAATGGAGGAGAAACTTGGAAAGCAGGCTTCGCTTACGAAATTAAATGGGAGTCTACTAATTTCTCAGGCAAAAATGTTTTCATAAATCTTTTGGATGAAGAAGGCAATTCTGTTTATGATTTTGGCTCAATTCCTAACAATGGTAGTTATCAATGGACTATTCCAGATAGTCTTGTTTTTCTATCGACAGTAGGAACTTTCAAAATAGAAATTGGCTTAAGTACCAAGGGTTCGCCCATTCAAGATTTGAGCGATGATTTCTTTTATATTTTAGGAAGTATAACTGATGGGGCCTGTGGTTCTTCCAATTTGATTTCTGTTGATTTTGCTCCCACAACCAATCTTTGTAACTCTGGAACGCCAAGTGCTGTAACTTTTAGCAATCTAGGAGGAGACCATTATCAATGGTGGTGTCGAGGAATTGGAACAAATTCCAAAGACAGTTTTTGTCTATCTTATACAAAATAAATAAAACCTATAAAATAAAAAACCTCTGATATATCAGAGGTTTTTTATTTTTCAAGGATTAAAGATTTGAGTTCCGTCTGGAGTGTCTTTAACAGTATAACCTTGAGATTCTATTTCATCTCTAATCCTATCAGACTCAGCCCAATCTTTATTTTTCCGAGCAGCATCTCTTTCTTTTAACAAATTAGAAATTTTATTGTTAAGGGTCATTTCTACATCATATCCTTTTGTAATAAACTTTGTTGTTTTTGTGAACAAATTAAACCTTTTTTGTTTTAAATTTAACCCCAAAACTTTATCAAAATCCAAAATAGTCGCTAGTTTGTCTGCTTTTGATAAGTCAGATTTAAGAACCTCTGAAACAATAGCCAAGGCTTGTGGTAAATTAAAATCATCACTAATTTTTTCTATAAATTTTTGTTTAAATTCTTTTGAAATTTTTCCTACTTCATCACCTAAATCAGCCCTTTGGTTATCAAGATGAGTTAATCCATTTTTAGCTGCTTCCATAGCCTTCCAAGTAAAATTTTGTTTAGAACGGTAATGAGCTTGCAAGAAGAAAAATCTTAAAGCTAAAGGGTGGAAACCTTTTTCTTCAATGTTATTTACATAAACAACATTACCTAACGACTTGCTCATTTTGGTATTATCAATTCCCAAATGTTCATTATGCAACCAATAATTAACATATTTTACTCCATTCGCTGACTCACTTTGAGCTATTTCGTTAGTGTGATGAATAGGGATATGTTCAATTCCTCCCATGTGAATATCAAGGGTTTCTCCCAGATGTTTCTTTGCCATAACCGAACATTCAATATGCCACCCTGGAAAACCCTGCCTTGCCGGCAGGCAGGCTTCACCCCACGGGGACTCCCATGTCTGCAAGGCCTTAGCATGAACGCCTGTTTTGAAAAACCAAAGAACAAAATCATTTTGATTTTTTTTCTGTGGGTCAACTACATCGCCCGTTCCCGCTCCCGTTTTTAAATCTTCTAAATTTTGTCCTGATAGTTGAGTATAATTATTTGCTTTAGAAACATCAAAATAAATAGCTAATTCAGTTTGATAAGCAAAACCTTTTTTTAAAAGAGTTGCCACCATTTCTTCCATTGGTTTGATATAGTCAGTGGCTCGACAACGAGTAGTGGGAGGAAGAATATTCAATTTTTCGGTGTCTTTTTCATAAATTTTAATATATTTGTTAGTAATATCAGCAGGGGAGAGACCTTCTTTTTTAGCTCCTTGTTCAATTTTATCTTCACCCTCATCTTCATCCGAAGTTAAATGTCCCACATCAGTATAATTAGAAACAAAATTAACTGAATAACCCAAATATTCTAAAGAACGACGAATACTATCAGCGCAGACCGCCCCCCTTAAATTTCCAATATGTTGTTGAGAATAAACAGTCGGACCACAATAATAAAAAGAAACTTGTCCATCTTTTAGTGGTTTAAATTCTTGTTTTTTTCTACCTAAAGTATTGAATAATTTTAGAACCATTTTTTATATTTGAAAAAAGTAAACATTAATCCAGTCAAAAACAACATAATCCCGACAATGTACCAGAAATCGTATTTCATTCCAATAATTGGCATAAAGGCAGCATTCATACCAAAAAGAGAAGCAAACAAAGACAGAGGAAAAGTTACGAAGGCTAAAATCGTAAAAATTTTCATGGTTTCATTTTGTTTGGTTGTCAAAAGAGAATCGTTGGTGATTCTTAATTCTTTTAAATTTTCTATATTCGTTTCTATAATATGAGACACTTTACGATATTTATTGTTGACATCCTTTAAATAATAAGAAAAATCTTTACCGAAAAATTCACCTCCGATTTTTTCTAATGAATCTAAAACTTCTTTGTGTGGCAGAATAGCTTGTCTAAAATCAAGCAAATTGTGGCTAACCTGCGAAATTTTCTTGACCATTTTCTTTTCATTTCCACCAAAAATACCGCTTTCCATATCCTCCTGCAAATTTTCAAGATAATCCAATTCATCAATCAAATTTTTGTATAATTGTTGAGCCACATAGTAAAAAAGATAACCCCCATGTTCCCAACGATTTTTTTCATTAAGAATATTTTCTATTTCAAAGATTTTGGAAGTTTTTTGTAAAGGGTTTATTCCGTTGTAACGAGTTGTAATGAAAAAATCTTTACCAATAATAAAATCAATTTCTAAGTTAGAACTACTAACCTCACCATTAGAATGACTTAAAATCGGAAAATGCAAGATAAGATAAATAAAATTATCATATAAATCAACTGTTGGTCGAAAGGTAGAAATCAAAAGTTCCTCGGCCACTAAAGGATGAATTTTATATTCATTCATTAAGGATTTTATTTCTCGACGGTCAGGTTCCTCCATATCTATCCAAGTGATATTTTTTGAAGTATATTTTTTTATCATAAATATTTTATTTAATGTCAATAAGTATTATTTTACTATAATCTCTGGTTATTACAAATTAAAAAAGGGAGCAAGTTTTTATTGTTAAATAAATGTGTTATTATAGTCTTTATTAAAAATACGAAAAATTTAATTGAAAGGACATGGAATTATTCAACCGTTTTCTAAAAAAAATTAAGAAAATCTTTAAGAAAAAAACAACTAAAAAAATTGGTTTCTGTGTAATCATTGTAGTTCTTTTGGTTGGAAGTTTTGTCTTCGGCTCACAATTTAATTTTTCTAAAAATGAATCAATTTCAAACATTCTTGATAAAGAAAACCCTGAATTTGAAGCAGTTAGTTTAAAACCATTTTGGGAAACATGGAAAATTTTAGATGAGAGGTTCGTTAAAGATAAAGAAGACGAGGATAAAGAAATAACCACTCAAGATAAAATTTGGGGAGCAATCCAAGGCCTGACTAATTCTTTTGGAGACCCTTATACTGTTTTTTTGCCACCGTCGGAATCGGCAATGTTTGAAGATGACATTGAAGGCAACTTTGAAGGAGTCGGTATGGAAATTGGAATTAAAGACAATACTTTAATCGTCATTGCTCCTCTAAAAGATACCCCAGCGGAAAGAGCTGGAATGCAACCTAAAGACAAAATTTTAGAAATTGACGGAAAATCAACCAAAAACATGGACACCACTGATGCGGTTAAACTTATTCGTGGAGAAAAAGGCACAGCAGTGGTCCTGTTGATAGCAAGAGAAGGGGAGAAAGAATCTTTTGAAGTTTCTATCACTCGAGATGTTATTGATATTCCTACGATTGAAACTGAAGTTAAAGAGGGGTCTGAAATAAGAAATGGAGTTTTTATTATTCGTCTTTATAGTTTTACGGCTGTTTCTCCTAATCTTTTTAGAGAGGCCTTAAGAAAATTCATTCAAAATGGAGAAACTGATAAATTAATTCTGGACTTGCGAGGAAACCCAGGTGGTTATTTAGAAGCTGCTACAGATATTGCCAGTTGGTTTCTCCCTATAGGAAAAGTAGTTGTCACTGAGGATTATGGCGGAAAAGAAGCAAACAAAATTCATTACAGCAAAGGTTACGATATTTTTAATGATAATTTAAAAATGGCTATTTTGGTTAACGAAGGTTCGGCTTCCGCCTCTGAAATTTTAGCTGGAGCTTTACAAGAATATGGTAAAGCCATTTTGGTTGGCACTCAGACCTTTGGAAAAGGTTCTGTTCAAGAATTAATTAAGATAACCCCAGAAACTTCTCTAAAAGTAACTGTAGCACGCTGGTTGACACCCAATGGAAATTCTTTTTCCCATGAAGGATTAAAACCTGATATTGAGATTGAGATAACTGAAGACGACGTTGACTACATAAAAAGTGGAGGAGACCCCCAATTAGATAAAGCCATCGAAGCTCTCAACAACATTTAGGCACCGGGTGCCTAAATAACTAAGTATTAACTAAGTATTTTATTGATTGCTTTTTCTTCAAATAGAGATAAAATATAAAAAGTTAAATAAACAACTAATATGAAAGTTATTTTACTACAAGATGTTCCTAAAGTGGGGAAAAAGTTTGATATTAAGACGATTTCAGATGGTTACGCTGTTAATTTTTTGCTTCCACAAAAGTTAGCCAAATTAGCCACCAATCAAGTTATAAAAGAATTGACTAACTTGAAAGAAAAACACGAACAGGAACAGCAGAAAATGGTTGAAAATTCAAAAGAACTAATTAAGAAACTAAATGAAAAAGTAATTGACATAGAAGTTAAAACCAGTCAGGAAGGAAAACTGTTTGCTGGTCTAGACAAAAAAGAAATTGCAAAAATTATTAAAGATAAAACTGGGATAGAGATTGATCCAGAAATTCTACAATTAGAGAAACCTCTTAAGAAAGTAGGGGAGTACGAAATAAAAATTAAGGTAGAACAGGAAGAAGGAAAATTCTCTCTCCAAATTAAAGCTCTCTAAACTTAAGTTTTTATAGTATTCCGGAACTTTGGCTATATTAGTTTTTAAAATGGTATGGGCTTGGGTCTGGGTTTTAAAAACCAATTATGGCTATGCGATAGCCATAATAATTTATGGCTATCGCATAGCCATAAATTAATTATATAAATAAAAAATTATATATAAAAATAAAAATTCCGAATTAATTAATTCGGAATTTTTATTTTTACTTATTTTTTATATAATATTAGCTACTTTTTTTCGTCTAGTAGAACCATCAAAATTTAATTTTCTTTTTTTAGTAAATTTTACTTTGCCTTCCTTGACAGCAAAAAGGGTATGATCTTTACCAACTTGAACATTTTTTCCAGCTAAAATTTTAGTTCCTCTTTGGCGAACCACAATAGAACCAACTTTGGCCTTTTGTCCATCATATAACTTTGTTCCCAAATATTGAGGTCCTGAATCTCTTAAATTTTTGGTTGATCCACCCGCTTTTTTATGTGACATATTTTTGAGGAGTGCAACGACTACAAAAATAGTCATCCGCCTTGGGCGGATAAAATTTCAGGAGCCACCACTCAGTTATTATTGAATTTTGATAGTCGTAAATATGTCATCCGCCTTGGGCGGATAATAAAACCACTACCACTTACTCATTAATTTTGTTAAAATAGCTTTAATATCTTAATATTAAAACTAATGAAAAGTATAAAGGAAATTATCAATAAAATCAAGGAGAAAATTGATGCACTCACAAAAGATAAGGCCGTTTTTATAATTATATTGATTATTATGACAGCCTTTTGCTCATTTGGTTTAGGAAGATTATCTCAAACAGAGAAAAATCAAACACCCATTTTAATTCAAAATTCAATCCTAGAAAACAATAATTTAGCTCAAATATCCCAATCTACAGAAGAAGTTCAGCCCCCGCAGGTTTTAGGAGGAAAGTACGTGGCTTCAAAAAATAGCAATAAATATCATGCTCCGTGGTGTTCGGGAGCACAACGAATCAAAACAGACAATCAAATTTGGTTTAATAGCAAAGAAGAAGCCGAATTGGCAGGCTACACCCCCGCTAGCAATTGTAAAGGAATATAAAAGAGTTAAAAGTTCATAAAGTTTATAAAGTCAAAAGTCATTATTAATTAAAAATTGAAAGCAAAAACAGTGAAAAAACAAATGACACTTTGTATTGTTCATAACCATTCTCAGATATTATTAGGAATGAAAAAACGTGGTTTTGGAATGGGAAGATGGAATGGTTTTGGGGGAAAAGTAGAAAAAGGAGAAACAATTGAAGAGGCTGCCGTTAGAGAAATAAAAGAAGAAGCCGGTATTGAAATTGAACAGAAACTAGAAAAAATTGGAATTTTAAATTTTGAATTTCAAGGCAACCCAGAAATTTTAGAAGTTCATATTTTTAGAGGAGAAAAATTTAATGGACAACCAATTGAAAGTGAAGAAATGAAGCCCCAGTGGTTCCATATTGATGAAATTCCTTATTCCGAGATGTGGCCAGACGACATTCATTGGATACCTTTATTTTTGGAAAGAAAAAAGTTTAAAGGCAAGTTTTTATTTGGAGAAAATGATGTTATCTTAAAACAAAAATTAAAAATATTAGATAATCCCGATAATCTTTAATCTTTAATTTCAATTAATAATTAATAAAAAATTTCCCTTGTTCTTATCAGAGTAGCCACAATTCTTTTGACTATTTTTACAGCAGTCTTTTCAGCTATCTTGGCTTATATTATTTATTCTGTGATTAGTTATGCCAGTCAAAAAATAAAAAATCATAGATATGGACAAAAATCCAAAATAATGTTATTCTATTTATAGAAATGTTCTTAATGTTTAATTTCCTTTTTAAGAGAAAAGATAAATAAAATTGATTTGACCAAAGAAAAAAACAAAAACAATAAAAGAAATTTTAAGGAGGTAAGAATGGAAGAAATAACTATCAGAAGACCTATTCCTCTACAAAAATTCAAAATAGGGGAAAGGGTTATTCGACGGAGCGATGCTATCGCCGGGCGAAGAAGAGGCAAAATTGAAATTATTAGTGAAGTTCTCCTAGACGGTCTTATTCGGCTGGAGGGGAAAAGAGGTAAGTTTTTCCCCAACCACTGGGAAAGAGCTTAATAAACATCTCCCAAAATAGAAAGGGGGTGCCACCGACATTCGTGTCTGGTGGCTTTTATTTTTTATATTAAAAAAGGGAGAAGGGGAGAATAATACTACGTCGCACAATATACCTTTTGCGACATAGTATTCTAAAAAAGCCCTTCCCCTGCATTTTCTTTCGACTTTATAGACCTGCCTGCCGGCCAGGCAGGCTTTATAGACATTTAACTATGTTCATATTTTTAGCCCTCAAACAAGGGCTAAAAATGAGTTCTAAGCAGTTTTTTCTTTTAACATGTAATCTCTATCATCTATCTATTACTACTCCCAAACTTTTTAGTTCCCCTCTCACTTTCAGATAAATCGTCCACCTCTTTTACCTTAACTTCCTCTTTCTTTTGAATAATCATCTGAGCAATTTTTTGCCCTTTAGAGATTTGAAAATCTTTTTTAGAAAGATTAACCAATCCTACTTTAATCTCTCCACGATAACCACTATCAACCACTCCCCCCAAAGTTTTTAAAATTTCTTTGATTCCTAAACTACTTTTATCCCAAATCAAACCGACATAGCCATCTGGAATTTCCATAGCCACTCCAGTAGGAATAACTTTTCTCTCAAAAGATTTAATTAAAATGTTAGTATTAGAATATAAGTCTAAACCAGCATCTCCCAGATAAGCATAATCGGGTAGGGTAGCTTCCCTATCCAGTTTTTTGATTTTTAATTTACAATTTTTCATAAGAAATTACCAATTCTCGAAACCCGTAACCAAGTTCCACCAAACAGACTTTCGGAGCCAGAGCGAAGAAGGAATGAATAAATTTTTTTCAGACCCGTAGGGAGAAAAAAATATTATGTTCTGTTTGGGGGAAGCTTGGCGGAGGGTTTTTTAAATTCTATGCTTAATAAGTAAAGTCTACATTATTCTGAATAATGGGATCATTTAAGACCTTATCTAAATGCACAGTAAAAGCATATAAAACTAAACCAAAAACAAATAAAACTATTACCAAAATTTTTTCCCACATAATTATTTTAAGTCGAAGGTTTATAAAGTCAAAAGTCAAAAGGGAAAAATTTGCTCTGCAAATTTTTCTGACTTTATGGACTTTTGACTATTAATCCCCTACTCTTTTCTTTAGCTTGGTAACTGTGGCACCATTTCTTCAATTGTTGTTGCTTGCCCAGCTTTAATTCTTTCCATATTTTCCACAAAACTATTCCATAGCAAATCAATAAAAATATTATTCCAAAAATATAAAACTGGGCGTGATAAATATTCGTTCCAAACTGTCACTCCTAATCCCCATAAATAGCCCAAATTATTTTGAGTTCTGTCAGACTCAATAATAGCCCTTAGGTCAAAACCAAAATAACTCAAGACAATCACTGCTATCACTATCAGAATAATCCATTTGATCAGTCCCCTGTTATCATTTTTAAACTTCATCATACTTATTTAAATTATATAACAATTTTATTTTTTTCAAAACTAAACTGTGTATATAAAAATGCACTACCCAAACAAATTTAATTCCCTTCTCTTTTCCAATTATGATATAATTTAAATATGAAAACCAAAGTCATTCTCTCAGCCATCACTGCCCTCTTGGCCAGTTCTGGTCTAATCGGCTACCAAATTATCAAAACCAAAGATTACAGTGGTCAACCAGACAATCTCCACAAAGTCTTAAGGGTGCTTGACGGTGATACTTTTGAAATTGCCGGTGCTAAAGAAGAAGATGGTGTTGTTACAGTCAGAATCCTAAATATCTCCGCACCAGAAAAAAATGAATGTTATTTTGCAGAAGCCACCCAAGCCCTTAATGATTTGATTCTAGATAAAGAAGTTCGTTTAGAAAGAGATTCTTCAGGAACAGACCGTTTCGGTCGCCTGCTCCGCCATGTTTTCCTTCCATCAAACATAGAAAAGGAAGATGATATTATGCTTAGTAAATATATGATAGACAACGGTTTTGCTGTGGCTCTCCCCACCCCACCAGATTTTAGATATAAAGATTATCTATCTAACGCCGAAGGCAAAGCCAAACAATACAAGAAAGGAGCTTGGGGGACTTGCGAAAAATTACCCAAAGACTTTAAAGGGACAATAGATGCACAACCAGACAACTCTGATTGTATCATTAAAGGTAACATTTCTACCATAGATGCTGGCAACCTATACTTTTTACCCGATTGCCCTTCTTATTCATCAGTAAAAATAGATCCCAAAAAAGGCGAGGCCTATTTCTGCACCGAGGCAGAAGCTCAATCAGCCGGCTTCACCAAATCCCCATCCTGCGACAATGTCTTTTTTCAAACCACCCAGAAAGAAGAATAATCCTACTCCACCAATCTCGGGAGGTCGGACCTCCCCAAATCCTCCCGAAACGAATAACTCCATAATTCCACCCTATTCACCCCAAACCGCCCTACTTCTTCTGGAATGAGTTCTTTATTAACATTATTACTAACAAAAAATATGTATTATTATTTAGGTTTAGCTCTTTTAGGAATACTCGGTTTTATTTTAGGTAAAAAATTTGCTAAAATCCGCGCTTCCAAAAAAGCATCCATTACTAATTTTAGTTCCCTTCCTCCCCCAGAACTTCAAGATCTGAGAAAAAAAGCCACAGAAGCTTTAGACGAACGAACTGAGGAACGCAAAAACCAAATTTTAGAATTTTTAAAAAGAGAAACCGAACATCAACAAGCCCTCAAAAATTGTAGTATTGAAAATAGACCAGTAGGTATTCCCCGCGAAGAGGTTGAAAACTTATTAAAGGTCTCCGACAAGACCGCCCTCAAGTATCTTAACGAATTAGAATCAGAAAACAAAATCGTTCAATCCTCCCCCGCCGGCCCCACTGTCCGTTACATTCTTAAATAAAAAACAGGCCAACTCATAAACATAAAGCTGACCCGTCTATTTTTTTAAAAAAGGGTTCACCACTATTTAGTAGAAACAAAAACAAAAGGACTGAGGTCAGCTATAATAGAGTTAACCTCTTCCTCCACCTCCTTAATATTGGCGATCATCCCGTTATTGGTTTGATACACCAAAAATTTGAGCTTATCAACTGCTATCCCGATAACTGTCCGGAGTTTTACATTTTCCTCCTTCCCTCTCCCATTATGGAGAGTTCCTTCCAAACGATCAATATCACCCATATTTTCAGACATAACGCTTCCTCCTTTTTTAAGTGTTTAAAAAAATACAAATCCCCTACCTAACCACAAAATACCCCATTTTATAGGTTTTGTCAATGTTTTTTGTACTGACATCAAACAATCAACATAACAACTCTTTCCGGTTAGAATAGAGAAATGAAAAAATAAAAAGGTCAGCTCCTCCCAGCTGACCTTCACTTTTCCTTGTGTATTATTGTGTGTTATTTCGGGGGTTCGTAATCGAGAGCCTCACACAAAATCTTCGAGACTCTTTTTATCATTTCCTTCACTTTAAGCGGTGTTCTTGCCACCGTTTGGACAGAATTGAGAAGTGCCAGAGAACCCTCAATTATACTTCTCTGACGGGAACTCTTATGGCGACAATGTCTCGCTTCCCTCTCAAAATATTCCCGAGACCCTTCTTCTGTCCCCACCCGGGTTTCTAGAATCTCAATTTTTTGAGTTTTTTCGGAATTTTCCTTGAGGAGAAAAATTATCTCCTTTCGGGATTTTCCAAGGTCTTCTCTTGTTCTTGCCAGCGATTGCTGGCAAACTACTTGTTCCGCTTTGACCTCTGCTAAAGTGTTAATATAAAACTTCACTTCAGCCTCGTGGCTCACCCTCGTTGCCTCCAAGACAGCCTCTTCCATGAATTTCTCCGCCTTTTCTGCTGTTTCGGTCTCAACCCCATAGATTCCTTCTAATAACTTTTCCCACTCGTTTGCCATCGTTTCCCCCCTTTTTTTCAAAAAGTTAACGGTTTAAAAAACACCCTCAATATATCTAAAATGAACTACCCTTTTTCCTCTCTCATTCAATCAAAACTTCACGATATTGTCAATCTTCCGTTATTTTTCAATTCTGATACCAAGAAACCTACTTGTACTCTGGTAAATAAGACAAGGGATTTAAATAGGCGTCTCGACGAGTAACCAAAGGCATAATTGTTGTTGCTCCCTTACAACTCTTAAAAGGATATTCTTTTACCTCAACTCCTTCTGTTGCATAAATAGTTAAATGCAAATGAGGACCAGTGGAGTATCCAGTATTTCCGCTATAACCAACTGTATCCCCTGTCACTAACACCTGCCCCACTGAAACTTTAATCAAAGATAAATGCGCATACAAAGAAGACAATCCATTATTATGTCTTACTAAAACCCACTTGCCATAAGAAGCTCCCGGACAATTAATATCTGTGTTTCCTACCGCTGTCACAGTTCCACTCAGTACTGTTTTTATATTTGTCCCGATAGACGCCCGAAAATCAACTCCATTGTGCCCCCCCTCTCCATATACTTGCGGATTAGCAGTAGCAAAAGGTGTATGGCCAAAAAATTGAGTGATGTAAACATTCTCTACTGGCCATGATAAAATATGTCCCGCTACAGGAATACTATTAGGGTCAATCACCAATCTTAGCTGATTCTCATACTCCATCAATTCTGCCTCAAACTGGTCCCTTAATGCTTTTTTCTCATCCAAAATTGTTTGATAATTTGATTCTTTGTTTTTTGTTTCCGTAAGTAATTTACTTTTTTCTTCTTGATTATTTTCTACGATTTCTTTCTGATCAGCCAATTTTATTTTATATGAAGACAAATCTTCTTTCTCTTCTTCTGACTGTTGTTTATCAACAGTCAATTCTTCTTTTAATTCTTTCAAAACACTGGTCTTGTTTCTTATTTCTGTCTGCACTTTTTGCAAACCTTCTAAATCATTCCAAAACTCTGACAACTTATCGTTAGACAACATAGATTCCAGCAGAGAATAACTTTCTTGTTCATTAATTGACCGTAGAGCTTCCGCTAAAGCCCTCGAATTTTTTTCAATTTCGTCTTTTTTTTCATCTATCCCAATGGCTAATTCTTCAATTTTTAAACTGGTGGTATTTATCTGGTTACTGGTTAAGTAAATACTGGAATTTAATTTTTTTTGAGTGGTATCTAATTGTTTAATATCTCTGTCCAAACTTTGCTTTTCTTGACCAATAATTTCAATTTCTTTTTCCCAAGTAGCAATTTCCTCTTCCAAGACATTCATCTCTACACTTCTCTTAGAAATTTCTGCTTTCAATTCATCAATCTGGTCAGCCCTTATACCGATTGGACAAATTATTCCTGCCACTAATACCAACAAAATCCCCACTTGAAAATTACTCTTCCAAGCAAAAAACCTTGCTTTAATTTTAATTAATTTTTCCAATTGCATATTGCAAACGCCTAAGAGTTTCCTGCTGACCAAAAATTTCAGCTAAAACAAATGGATCAGGCGATTTTTCCTTACCTGACAGAGCATATCTCATTGGCCACAAAACAACCCCCCTTCCCTGTTCCGTTGCATAATCCCAAAGTGCTAATTTAATATTTTCGGCTGTCCATTCTTGAACCCCATCAAGCAACTTAATAACTTTCTCTAAATGTTTTTTAACATTAATTAAATCAGTTTCATCTTTCCATAATAATTTTTCTCCAGCATATTCTGGTTGAGAAAAATAATAGGCTAACTCCCCTGTCTCTGCCATTGTCTTAACATCACCAAATTTTTCTATTCTCTCTCGTAATACCGGTAAAATTTTTATTAACATTTCTTTATTTTCAACAACCATTTTTTTTATTTCGTCTGGCAAAAATTCTAACACTCTTTTTCCAAAATTCTCGTCAGACATTAATTTAAGATGTTCTCTATTTATCCAATTTAATTTTTCTAGGTTGAAAATAGCCCCTCCTTTTTGCACCTTTCCTAAATTAAATTTTTTCACCAACTCATCAAGAGAAAAGATTTCTTGTTCTGTCCCTGGATTCCAACCTATCAACGCTAAATAATTAAGCAATGCTTCGGGTAAATAACCTCGTGCTTTATATTCATTCAAAGAAACCGCCCCGTGTCTTTTAGACATTTTTGATTTATCAGAAACCAAAATAAGGGGTAAATGAGCATAAACTGGCCGAGGAAAACAAAGAGCTTCCTGAATTAAAATTTGCCGTGGGGTATTAGAAATTCCATCTTCTCCTCTGATAATATGGGTTACTCCGCTCTCCGCGTCATCTACTACCACTGCCAAGTGATAAAGTGGTTCTTCTAAACTTTTAGCAATAATAAAATCTCCCAATTCACTAGTATCAAATTTAATCTCTCCTCTGATAATGTCATCAAAAATAATTTCTTTATTGGGATTTTTAAAGCGAATCACTTTTCCACTTCCCTCTTGAGAAATCTCTCTTTCAAAAGCTCGCCCTTCTGCTATCATTTTTTTCAAGTATTTTTTATAAATTTCTTTTTTTTCCGACTGTTTGTGAATTTTCTTTTCATCAAATTTAAAACCTAACCAAACCAAACTTTCAAAAATATCTTTTTCATATTCTGTTTTTGACCTACTTTGGTCAGTATCTTCAATCCGAACTATCATTTCTCCCTTATTTTGTGTAGCAAAAAGATAATTAAACAAAGCTGTCCTAGCACTTCCAATATGGAAAAATCCTGTTGGAGAAGGTGGAAATCTTGTAATAATTTTTGTTGAATTATTCATGTTCCAAAGCTAAATTAAGAATTCCTCGAGCAATTTTTTCAGCTGCATCTGCTTTTGCAAACTTTTTAGCATTTTCTCCTAATTCCTTTCTTTTTGTCTCATTTTCCATCAAATGTTTTATTTCTGATAAGAGAATATGGGTAGTTAAATTTCCTTGCTCAATAACAACTGTTGCCCCAGCTCGAGCAAAAGAAAAAGCATTTTTTCTTTGATCACTACTGACTTCTTCAGGGATCGGAATAACAATACTTGGTAATCCCCAAAGAGCTATTTCTGAAATAGAACCAGCTCCCGCTCTGGAAATAACTAAATCAGCTATGCCCGCTGACATTCTCAAAGCCAAGGTGTTAAGATAAGCAAAAACTTTATATCTCTCTTTATATTCACTATTTTCTAAAACGACTCTTGCCCTATTTTCTACTTCAGTGATTCCTTGTTTTCCTGTCTGGTGAATTATTTGGTATTTTTGGACTAACTCAGGTAAAGCATCAACAATACTTTCGTTGATAGCTTGAGAACCGCTTGACCCCCCTAAAATCAAAATCACTGGGATACCCTCACTTAAATCCAAAAATTCTCTCGCTCCTTCTGAAAGCGGTTTCATTAACTCTTTTCTGACTGGATTCCCCAAAACAGCTATTTTATCTTTTTTTATTGATAGGAATTCTTCTGCTTCAGAAAAACCTAAAGAGACTTTCTTGGCAAACTTAGCCGCCCAAGCATTGGTTCTTCCAGGCACTGTATCAGAAATATGAATTAAAACAGGAATCCTAAAAATTTTGGCACTTAATAAGACAGGGAAACTTGCATTGCCACCATTGCTAAAAACAACATCTGGAAAAATACTGAAAACCAAAAAGAATGATTTTATAAATCCCCACCCCGTTTTAAACAAACCGAAAAGATTTAGCACAGAAAAATACCGCCTTAATTTCCCCGCTGACACCTTTTTAAAAATAATGTCATTTTCAAATAACATTTTTTTATCATAAGGTGCATTGGATAAGTAATAAATCTGTGGTTTTAAGAGTTTCCTCTCTTCCACCAATTTATTAATTTTTTCAGCCACTGCTATCAAGGGATAAAAATGACCCCCTGTTCCCCCCCCTGCTAATACTATTTTCATATATAATTAATTAAACTTTATTTAAAACTTTAAAAAACTTATAGTCCAAAAAATAAATAAACAACTGTGAATTTTATGGGTTATGGTTTTTTCTCATGATTTTTAATCTACAATTTATAATTTTTATTTTTTTGATATTTAGAAATATTCAAAATTATTCCCACCTCTACTAAAGTAAATAACAAAGCTGTTCCTCCTTTACTAACAAACAAAAGAGGCATTCCAATCATCGGGAAAATTCCCAACATTGAACCCATGTTCACAAACGATTGTGATGCTATTAGTATAACAAGTCCCACTACTAATAGTCCACCAAACGAATCTGTTGCTCGAGAAGCAATTTTCAAACCACGATAAGTAAACAAGAAGAAAAGTATCACCAAAAAAGATGCTCCCAAAAAGCCCCATTCCTCAGCTGTCACAGAAAAAATTGAATCTCCAATTGCTTCAGGTAAACTTCCAAATTTTTGGATACTTTTGCCAAAACCATTTCCCCAGAAACCACCAGAACCAATAGCAATTAGTGATTGTTTAATTTGATAACCGGCTCCCAAAACATCTTCCCCCGGACTAAAAAAAGTTAGAAATCTCTGCAAAATATATTGTTTAGAACAAATGATAGGAATTACTCCGACCCCTGCGATAAGAATAGTCGTAAAAAAATACTTAAGACGAACTCCCGAAGCAAAAAACATCGCCATAGCAGTTACAGCAATTATCATAAAAGTTCCATAATCTGGTTGTAAATAGGAAATAACAGAGACCACTGCCAATAGAATTAAAATAGGCAAAATATGATATTTCCATTGGTGAGTTTTGTCTTTAAAAGAAGATAATAAAGTGGCAAAATATAAAACAAAGCTAAACTTGAGCAGTTCAGCTGGTTGAAAAGACACTCCCAAAATAGACAGCCAACGATGAGCCCCATTATATTCAAACCCTAAATTGGGGACAAAAACCAAAAAAGAGACAACTAAAGAAATTAAGAATAGATAAAAAGTGTATTTTTTGTAATTACGATAATGTATTTTTGAAAAAATAAATAAAGCAACTAAACCTAGTCCTAAACCAAAAACAAATTGGCTAAAAAAAATTGAAGAAAATTGAGCCCCTGATTCTTTAGCCAATAAACTTAGAGAAGCCGATAAAAACAAAAAAAAGCCAGCCAAAATCAAGACAATTACTATCGTTGCAAAAACTTTATCAAAACTTCTTTTTTGAGACATATAGCATATTATACTATATCTTTATTGGATAATAAAACAAAAAAAGGTGGAATTGCTTCCGCAATCCCACCCTTTCACCTTTATGAACTCATTTCTCCTTTTTCCCCCCATCATCAGACAAAGGGATTAGAATATAAACATACATTTTCCTCTTGCTATTAGGAGCAATAACACTTTTTAGATCGTTTGTCCACTCTTTACATCTAAATTAGATTTATAGTATAATATAAGAATGTTCTTTTATATCGGATAGTTACTGGGCCTTATTTTTATAAGGCTTGGAGGAAAGTCCGGACACTTCCAGCACTATTTTGGTGCTCGGAGCAAGGTAGCGGGTAACGCCCGTCGTCAACTTTGTGGTTGTAGAGGTGCGAGCAGAGACGCTAAAATTCGAAAGAATTTTAGGCATCCTTTCGGGGGTGTAGTCCCTCACCCAGAACAGTGCTGTTTGCTTTGCAAACATAAAATAGCACAAAAACAGTCCCTAATGGTAAATTAAAATTTAGTTAATTTTTGACAAATTTTAATTTGTTGGCACTGTTCTGGGTGAGGGGGTGAAACGGCTAAATCCTTACCTAAGTGCAAGGTCGTGTCCGGCACCACTTTTTTGAGAAGTTTAACTTCTCAAAAAAGTGGTGCCGGAAGTACCGCTTGAGAAGATTGGTAACAATCTTCCTAGATAAATGGCTATCAAACCCTAAACCATTTTACGATGGTCGGGTAAACAGAATCCGGCTTATAGATATAAAAGAACACATTAAAAACCACTTGGAGGCCTTGCTTCCAAGTGGTTTTTAATTCCATTTTTTTTACTTAGTGCTTGGAGTTTTAAGTAAATCAATTATTGCTATGGCTTCTTGTTCGCTTCCACATTTCATCAATTTAATTCTTAATTCTTTGGCCTTTTCAAAACCAGACAAATAGGCCTTCATATGTTTTTTCATCAAAGCAAAATTCTTACTTCTCTTTTTCCCTCCATAAAATTTTTCAAATAATTTCAGATGTTTTTTCAACATTTCTAATCTCTTTTTTTCACTTGGCAATCCAACTACCAAGTCATTAAATAAACACGGTTTGCCTAAAATTGCTCGCCCTACCATTATTCCATCTACCCCACTTGCTTGGGCTTTTTGTCGTCCATCTTCAATATTTTGCACATCACCATTACCAATAATTAGAACCTCTGAATTTTTAGCCATTTCCACTCCCCTTTTTATAACATCCCAATGAGCTGGAACTTTTGACATTTCTTTCTTCGTTCGACCATGAATTGTAATAACGGTCGGTTTTTCTTCTAACAAAACTGGTAACCATGTTTTCAACTCATTCTTATTGAAACCAATCCGTGTCTTAACAGACACAGGTAAGTCCCCTGCCCCCCGTTTGGTCGCACGAATTATTTCCTTCGCTAACTCAGGATGATTAATCAAATCGGCTCCTGCTCCTTGTTTCAGAATATTTTTTTGAGGGCAACCCATATTGATATCTATCCCATCAAAACCCAATTTTTTTACTAATTGAGCTGATTGATAAAAATTTTCTGGATGAGATCCAAATAACTGCGCCACAATTGGTTTTTCAATTTTTGAAAATTTCAAAAGTTCTAATAATTTTTCCTTTCCCTGAGAACACAGACCATCACAGGCCACCATCTCTGTAAAGAAAACACCTGGCCCTCCTTCTTGGCTACCGTCGGGTAAGATAAATCTACTATATTTAGCCACAATTTGTCGGAAAGCTCTGTCGGTTACATCCGCCATCGGCGCCAAACAAAAAAATGGTTTTTTCTTTTTGCTTAATTTTTTCCAAAAATTTTCCATTACAATGTTGTTTTAAAAGATTTTCAAAAGATAAAATTTAAGCATTAAAATTTTTAACAAAAAAATTACTGTTCTTGGCTTTAGCCAAGAAAAAATTCCACTGTTTGACGACCTACTGGGAGGAGTTTGGAATTTTTAAGTAATTGTTTTGTGTTCTGTAAGAAAAAATTTTTCACTGCTTAAATTTTATCTTTTGAAAATCTTTTATTCTTTTAATTTCTAAACTTATATAAAACTTTATTTTTAAATCTCAAATCAATATACTCAAATTCCTGATCTTTTAAGTCATTTAAATCAACCAGTACTGCTTGCAAATCTTCAAAAATTTCATCTAAATCTTGATTACCATCAAAAATTAATTTATTTTCATCATTAAAAAATAATTCATAATCATTATTTTCTTTGATAACCAATCTATAACCGTTAATATTAATATCCTTCAATAAACGAATAAATAAATTTACTTTATCAAAATAACCATCCTTCTTTTGCTCTAAATAAGTTTGTCGCAAAATCTCAGAAGAAGGAGTTGAGGTTGAAACACTCGACAAACCATCCACATATTTAAAATAAACATCATTCAAAAAAAGAGGAGCTTTATCATAAAGATAAGCCATCTTATCCATAAAATAACAATCGTTTTCCTCTATCCCGTTACACCAAAGAGCATAGGGTTTTCTTTCAATAACCTCAACAACAATTGATTGGAAATCCCCGAAGGTAATATTTAATTCTTTTATTTGGATAAAAGATTCTAACAACTCTTCTTTAATTTTTGACTTAGGATAAATTAAAAAATTACTTTTAGAAAACAACCATAAATATTTACCTGTAATGTTTTTGTTTATTATTTCTAAAATTTCTTCTTCTTTAATAATAGAGTTTCCACTAATGTCTATATTAGAAATATTAAATTTTTCTAGCTTAGACAACCATGAAAAAAGGAAAAGTAAAAAGGAAAAAATTAATATTAACAATACTACTCTTCTCCCAAACCTTTTTCTTTGCCTTTGTATGGCTCTTTGAGAAATATACTTGGCCATAATTTCACCCTGTTAAATAAAATTTGGTTATTTATTTAACAAAAATTTTATAATTAATAATTTTTTCTATCTAACCTATTTTTAAGCACATTTTCCATCAAATTTTAAATTTATTTTGGAAAATAAATTTATTTAATAGGGTAAAAATTAACTCTTAGAAATAACTTCCTTCCCCAGATACTTCTGAAGAACTTCTGGAATTCTAACCGAACCATCTGCTTGTTGAAAATTTTCGACAAGAGAGACTAAAATCCTTGGAGTGGGAATGGCTGTTGAGTTTAGAGTGTGAACATAATGTGTCTTTTCTCTTTGACCATCCGTTCTATTCCCTTCGGGTCGGACTTCAGTAGGATTAGTGTCTCCTTCCTTATAGCGAATATTAAACCGACGAGATTGAAAATCGTGAAAATAGGAAGCGGAAGAAATTTCCCGATATTTATTTTCCCCTGGCACCCATAGTTCAATATCATATTTTTTTACTTGACCTTGTCCTAAATCCCCCCCACAATTTATTACAGTGTGATAAGGAATTTTTAAAGATTCAATGAATTCTTCAGCATTACGATTTATCCACTCGTGCCATTTAACTGATTCTTCGTGGCTAGCTTCACATAAAATCACCTGCTCTATCTTAAAAAATTCATGTACTCGAATAAGCCCTTTGGTATCTTTACCATAACTCCCCGCCTCTCTTCTAAAACAAGGCGAGAACCCTAAATACTTTTTGGGTAATTCCTCTTTTTTCAAAATTTCTCCAGAGTGATAACCCGTTAGAGGAATTTCAGCCGTTCCAATTAAATAATCTCCATCCTGAGTATAATAAACATCATCAGCCTCATTAGGAAGATGACCTGTTCCATAAAGATTTTCCTTTCTGACAATCGTTGGTGGAATTATCTGGAGGAAACCTTTCTCACTAAAAAAATCATTAGCATAATTCCAAATTGCCCAAGATAATTTAGCTCCATCTCCTTTCAAATAATAACCTCTAAAACCATGAACTTTTGTTCCTCTTTCAAAATCAACCATGTCTAAATTATTCATAATTTCAACATGGTCTTTCGGTTCAAAATCAAAAACTGGTTTTTCTCCCCAAGTTTTTATCTCTTGATTTTCTTCATCAGAAGTCCCTTCTGGAACAGACATATCTGGAATATTAGGCACCTGCAACATACTCAACCTCCACCTTTTCATTATTTCCTTTAAGTCCTCCTCATCTGCTTTCAACTTTATTTTTAATATTTGCATTTCTTCTATCAACTTAAACTTTTCTGCTTCACTAGAGCTCTTGGTAATTTTCTCTGTATAAATATTTTGTTCTTTCCTCATCCTTTCAACTTTTGCCAAAAGAGCTTTTCTTTCGTCATCAATCTTTAACAAATCTTCCACATCAAAATCAAAATGTTTCTTTTTGGCCCCAGCTTGAATTAAATTTTTATTTTCTCTTATAAATTTTATATCCAACATAATACCCATATAATAACAAAAATGTTAGAATTAAAAAAGCCTGTCCTGTTAAAAATTAAAATAAATCAAACAGGGATTAAATATTATCAAATTAAATTAAAACACAATAAATTTATTTAAAATTTATTGTGTCTAATAGGATGGAAATTAAACAACTAAAAAAACAAGACTGGCCAGAAGCAATTTTAGAAATAAATGACCCTCCTCAACAATTAAACTATCGTGGACAACAGCCTAACTGGAGTTCTACTTTTCTCACTGTTGTAGGTTCTAGAAGGTATTCTCAATATGGAAAAGAGGTCTGTGAAAAACTGATTTCAGGATTAAGAGGTTATGATGTCACCATTGTTTCTGGCTTAGCTTTAGGTATTGATGGAATTGCTCACAAGACTGCCCTAATTAATCAACTAAAAACAATTGCTGTTCCCGGGTCAGGTTTAGACAATAAGGTGCTCTATCCGAAATCAAATGAAAATTTAGCCAAACAAATTTTAAAATCAGGGGGGACTCTCCTTTCTGAATTTGATCCATTAGAAATGGCCAGCCCATGGATGTTTCCTCAGCGTAATAGAATCATGGCAGGTTTATCTAAAGCCACTTTAATAATAGAAGCCACCGATAAATCAGGCACACTTATTACGGCTCGTTTGGCATTAGATTATAATCGAGAAGTTTGTGTAGTCCCCGCCTCTATTTTTTCTCGTTATGGAATTGGTTCTAATAAACTTATTCGACAAGGAGCTACTATCATTAATACTAGCGAAGAACTTTTGGAAACCTTGGGTTTTAATTTTGATAAAAAATCAAATCAGAAAAAAATAAATTTTTCTGACTGCTCTCAAGAAGAACAACAAATTTTGGAATTATTAAAAGAACCCAAAGATAAAAATGACCTTATCCAACAATCACAATTAACTGCCAGTCAAACTAACATCATTCTTTCTGCTATGGAAATCAAGGGCTTCATCAAAGAAACCCTTGGCAAAATCTACCTAAATTAAAATCGTATTTATCTTTTCAACCACTCCGTTTCTTGACGTACTAATAAATCTGCTTTATTTTCAGGGTGTAGCATGATTTCTTCTGTCACTTTTTCTGTTCGAATAGATTGGGAACCCTTTATTAGAAGAATGTCTCCCTTTTCAATAAAATTTTGTAAATATTTACCTGCTCTTTCAGAAGTTTCAAATTGTAAAATATTTTTTTCGCTCATCCCCCCTAATAAAGCTCCTTCTGCAATTTCTCTAGCTCTCACCCCTACAGCTATCAAAAAATCACAGTTAGTAGATACAATTTTTCCTAATTTTTTATGTTCTTCTGTTGAATATTTACCCAATTCTAACATATCTCCTAACACAGCAATTTTTCTTTCTCCTGCTACTCTGATATCCCCTAATGTTTCAATGGCTTTCCTCGCTGCCACGGGAGAAGAATTATAAGAATCATCAATGATAATAGTTTCTTTAATCCCCTCTACTAAGTGCATCCTCCCAGGCTGTAACCTATCTCTTTTCCCCAAAGCTTGAGCCACGGTCACAATATTTAAATTTTGAGAAATAGCCACTGATAAAGCCGCTAGGGCTGGCAAAACTTGGTGCTGACCAAGAATACCATTCAAAGTAACAGGAACACTTTTCCCAGCATAATCTATTCTAAAAGTTATTCCTCTCGGTTTAAGATTCTCATAAACAATTTGATAATTAAAACTCCTAATATCTGAATTCTCTTCAAATCCAAATGAGATTTTTTTAATTCCTTCTGGGACTTGAATAGCACACATATTTGGGTCGTCGTTATTTAGAACAAGCACCCCATCTTTTTTAAGATAATTGATTAACTTTTTTTTCTCATCAATCAAATCTTGTGGTGACTCAAAAAACTCAACATGCACAGGGACGGTAGCGAATTTAGTTAAAACAGCTATATTTGGTTTTAACCACCGAGCAATTTTTTCAATATCATGGGGGGCATCCGCTCCCACTTCTAAGACCAACCATTTGGGATAATGATTTTTTAATAAAACCACCCCCAATCCAATAAAAATATTTTTTATCCAAATCAGTGGATTATTCCAAGCATTTTGACAACCTAAAATAGTTAAAGGAACGCCAATCTCGCTATTGAAACTTTTTTCACTTTTTCTAACAAAAAAAGCTGAACCTAAAGCAATATAAATAGCATCTTTAGCGGAAGTCTTCCCCACACTGCCAGTAATAGCTACGATCTTGGGTTTGTATTTTTTTAAAACTAGGCGAGCTTCTATTTGCAAAATCCAGACTATTATTTTTTTAAATATTTTTTTCATACAATTTGTTTTTCTTTAAGATTTTGAAAATGAGATTTTGATAAGCCCGCAGGCATTGGGCTTGGTCCGAGCATCACTTTTATTATTTTTCTCCTAAATATTTATAACACTATTACTTTTATAAAACTAATCAAATAAAAAATAAATTACAAAAGTGGTGCTTGGTCAATGCCGAGGATTGAGTGAATATTCGCTGGAAATATGAGCACTTATCAAAATCTCATTTTCAAAATCTTTTTTTCATATTAATTTTGGAATAAAATAACTTTTTCAAAATGGTTTGGGCTTGGGTCTGAGTTTTGAAAAAGTTATTTTATTCCAAAATTTAAATATTCAAAAATCAAAGTTCTTAGAATTATTCAATACTTACCCTGTCTGGTTCCACCTCATAATAATTAACCAAAAACTTAAACATATTTATAAAGGGCTCTGTCAAAGTATGTGAAGCATATTCTACATCTTTCGGATTTAAAACATACAAAAAAATTAAAAATTGTGGATGAACTGTTGGGAAATAACCGAAAAAACTATGCAAATACCTGTCCTCATCATACCCCTTTCCATCTTCTTTTACCATCTGAGCTGTGCCTGTCTTGGCTGCAATTGTATAATCTTTGGATTTTACTGCCCCCCCCAAAAGAGCAACATCTACAACTTCTTTTAACATCCTAGTAATTTCCCTACTAGTTTCTTCTTTGAAAATTCTTCTGCCATTTTCGTGGACTATTTTATCCGAAGTCCCCAAACTGTAATCTATTTCTTTGACCAAATGTGGTGTAATTAAAAAACCCCCATTAGCTAAAGCTGACAATGCCTTGACTGTTCCAATTGGAGTTAAAGCTATTCCTTGCCCAAAAGAAGCTGTAGCATATTCAATATCACGAGGACTTTTAATCAATTCCTTAAGGAAACCATAGGTTTCATTAGGTAAATCTATTCCAGTTTCTTCTCCCAAACCTAAATCAGATAAATATTGAGCAAACTTTTCATTCCCTATTTGCTTTTCCACAAAAGCCGCCCCCACATTCAATGATTGATTTAAAATTTCTTGCATATTAACTACCCCTCGAGCTCTTCCGTCATAATTAGATATTTTACTGCCATCCAAGATTAAAGAACCAGTATCTTCATAAACTGTCTTGGCTGAAATTACTTCTAAATCAAGCCCAATCGACATCGTAATAGCTTTAATAATAGATCCCATCTCATAAACACCTTCCACTAAAGGATTACCAAAAAAAACACCTTCAGCTTGTCTAAAGTTATTTAAATCAAAATCTGGGTTAAGCGCCATAGCATAAATTTCTCCATTTTGGGGATTTATAATTATTCCCCCCGCTAAATCTGTTTCCCATTTTTTTGAAATTTCCTTTAATTCTATCTCTAAATTTGATTGAACTGAAGGTTCAATAGTTAAAACAATATCTCCTTCCCTTTCATTTTTATCACCTAAAATAATTTCACTTAAATTAGAAAAAATATCAGCAAAAAAATTTTTATTTAAATCTTTTTCACTCCTCTGTAAAATATAATTATAATATTTTTCAATCCCATAAATTCCCTCTAACGAATCTCCCGCATAACCAACAAAACCCAAAACATGGGAAGCTAAATTCCCCCCTGGATAAAATCGCCATCTTGTTTTCTCTAAACTAACCCCTTTAATATTTAAATCTTCTATCTTATTGGTCATAACCGTTTCAATTTGATTGGCTATTTCTTCGTGGGGGTCTCCTTCTTTCCCAGCTTTAGTTAAAAATGTTTCTTCATCAATTTTCAAACCCAAACCAGATAGTCGTCTATAAGCTTCCTGAGGATTTTCTAAAAGAGAGGGATTAATGACCAAATTAAACCCTGACTTGATAGCTCCCGCTAAAACTTTTCCTCCATTTTTATCCTCAAAAAAAATATTGCCTCTATCAAAAATATCTTTCGTGGCAAAATGTTGTTGATCAGCTTCTTCTTCATAATCTTCTCCCCGAACGATTTGTAACAGATATAATCTTGAAATCAAAAGAAAAGAAATAAATAAAAAAAACAAAACTAACCCCCTTATCCTAGTCAAGAGTTTAGAAAAGATTTTTAATTTCCCCATATAATTTAATTTATATAGTTAACAAGTATCTCTTTAGTTAATAGTTAATTGACTGTTTTTACTAAAGATAAAGTTTGTTTAATAATATTCTTATCTACAAATTTAACGTTTGCCACTTCAACATAACCAAGTTTCTTCACTAAATCAAAATTTATCTCTCTTTTTAAAGCAAGACTTTCTGCTTCCAATTCACCCAGATTAGAATCAAGAACTGCAATACTTTTTTCTATTTTTTCATAAGAAGCTGTATTCATAATTGTTTGAGTAATAAAACAAAGATAAAGCCCCAAAAATAATATCAAGACACCCAACAAAATCTGAAAAAGACTTTTTTTATTTACTCCACTAGAAATAACAGAAATCCTTGATTTCCTACTTCTAACAGGGTTTATGCTATTTATTTTTAAAACAGTTGTTTTAACCATATAATTTTAAATTTTCTCTATAACTCTTAATTTTGCACTTCGTGAACGAGGATTTTGTTGAATTTCTTCTCTTGTTGGGATAATCGGTTTTTTTGTTATTAAAATTCCAGTTTGTTTATTTTTTTTATCTTTAAAAAATCTTTTAATTATTCCATCCTCTTTACTGTGAAAAGAAACAATTGCGATTCTTCCTTCTTTGTCTAAATATTCAAAACTTTTTTCTAAGCCTTTTTTTAATGTTTCAATTTCATCGTTAACAGTAATTCTTAAAGCCTGAAAAGTTTTTGTAGCAAAATGAATTTTTTTATGTCGATACCATTCAGGAACTGCTTTTTCGATAATTTCCACTAAATCAAAGGTTGTCTTAATTGGTTTTTGTTTTCTCACTCCGCAAAGACTTAAAGCAATTTTTTTAGCAAATCTCTCTTCTCCGTATCCTAAAATTATGTCTGCTAAATTTTGCTCATCCCAATTATTAACAATTTCTTTAGCCGTCAAATCATCTTCTTTTGGCTTGTTTTTTAATGTCATTAATAGTGGTTCGTTTTTTTGGAAAGAAAATCCTCGCCCCGACTTATCTAATTGGTCTGAACTGATTCCTAAATCCAAAACGATTTTATTGACTTTTTTTATCTTTAAACTAGATAAAACTTTATCTAAATTTCTGAAATTTTCATTAATCAGTTCAACCCTACACTTTTTTGAAGAAAACCAATCTTCAACAGCTTCCAAAGCAGAATTATCTTGATCCAAACCTATTATTATTCCCTCTCTCCCTAATAAACTACAAATTTCTTTTAAGTATCCTCCCCCACCGACTGTGCCATCTAAAACCTTGTCATTTGGTTGAATATCTAGAATATTTATTACTTCTTTTAAAAGAACTGGTTTATGCATATTAAATTGCACCCAACTCACCTAATCTCTCTGACAAAACATCTGCTTGATTTTCAATTTTTTCACGATAGGTCTTCCAAGCTTTTTCATCCCAAACTTCAATATGGTCTCCCACTCCTGTAAAAACTACTTTCGTTTTTAAACCAGCATACATTTTCAGAAAATCTGGAATTAAAACCCTTCCAATCGAATCAACAGAAACTTCGGCTGCTCCAGTTGTCATCAACCTTTTAAATTTTCTCTGGTCAGTCGGGCCCATCAAAAGCCGTGATAACTTTTCAGACATTTTTTTCCACTCAGCAAGAGGGTAAACATAAACACAATTATCTGCTCCTTTAGTCATCACCATTTTTTTACCCATCAAAACTCGAAAGTTAGCTGGCAAAGAAACCCTTTTTTTAGAATCTATGGTGTGTGTGTATTCTCCGATTAACATAATTTTTGTGGATAAGTGGATAAGTAATATTTATCATTATATTTCCCACTATTTACCACTTGGCAACAAGTATATAACACGCATTCCCACAAAGCAAACTGAGTTATCCACAGTTGTTTTTACTGTTAATTTGCTAAAAAACCTTATAAACAAAATTTAAGCATTAAAATTTTTAACAAAAAAATTACTGTTCTTGGACTTTAGTCCAAGAAAAAATTCCACTGTTTGACGACCCACTGGGAGGAGTTTGGAATTTTTAAGTCATTGTTTTGTGGTGCCTTTGGCAAAAAAATTTTTCACTACTTAAATTTTATTTATGAGGTTTTTTAGTTAGATACGGCGGAAATCATTGAATTTAAAGCCAAATTAGACTATGCTTATAACAATGGGAAAGAAAAATAAGAAAAATAAAGGACAAGTAATTGAAGATAATATTTTTATTACTACTAAAAAAACTGGTTTTATCAAATCTCCAGACGGAGATATTGAAATAAAAGAGAATGACCTTAATACTGCCCTCCCCAATGACTTAGTCAAAGTTGAAATTTTTGAAATTGGACAGAATAAAAAAGCCCAGGTTATTGAAATAATTGAAAGACATAAAACAAAATTTGTTGGAACCCTTGTCCAAAATAAAAAAGGATTTTTCTTAAAACCTGATGACTTTAAGTTTTATCCTCACTTGGATATCCAACGTCCAAGTGAAAAATTAGATGAACAAACTAAGATTTTAGTAAAAATGCTCCCTTGGAACAATCCCCGAGAAAACCCCCAAGGAGAAATAATAAAAGTCCTCGGTAAAAAAGGAGAAAATGAAACCGAAATGGAAGCTATTCTTTTAGAAAAAGGTTTTGAGTCAACCTTCCTCCCAAAAGTAGAACAAGAAGCTGATTCTATCAGCCATAATGCCAACCAAGATTTTAGTAACGAAATAAAAAAACGAAAAGATTTTAGAGATAGAGTCACTTTTACTATTGACCCTGATGATGCTAAAGATTTTGATGATGCTCTCTCTTTTTGTAAATTAACTGACGGCAACTTTGAAATTGGAATTCATATTGCTGATGTTACTCACTATGTAAAAATAAATTCTTTAATTGATAAAGAAGCCACCCAAAGATGCACTTCTGTTTATTTGGTTGATAGAACTATTCCAATGCTTCCAGAAGTTCTTTCTAATAATTTATGTTCACTCAATCCTCAAGAAGATAAATTAACTTTCTCTGCTGTATTTATTTTAGACAAAAATGCCAAGGTCATCAGTAAGTGGTTTGGAGAGACCATTATAAACTCAAACAAAAGATTTACTTACAAAAATGCTCAAGCCGTTCTAAATAAGGACGAGGGTGAATTTTATGCCGAACTTAAAATCCTAAATGACTTGGCCAAAATAATGAGAAAAGAAAGAACTCAACAGGGGGCCATTTCCTTTGGAAGTCATGAATACAAGTTTGAATTAGACAAAGAAGGCAAAGCTATTAATGTTTCTAAAAAAGAATTATTGGAAACCAACGAATTGATTGAAGATTTTATGTTATTAGCTAACAAAGAGGTAGCTAGTTTTATTGGACAGAAAGAAAAAGACCTGAAAATTCAACTACCTTTCGTCTATCGTGTCCACGATTATCCGAAACCTGACCAAATCAATGAGTTGATCCAATTTTTAAAGACAATTGGTTATCACTTAAATATAAAAAATGGAAAAGTTTTATCTCGAGATTTAAATAATCTTTTAGAAAAAATAGAGGGTTTACCAGAAGAAAATCTCATTGCCACCGCTACTTTAAAATCAATGACCAAAGCAATTTATTCTGTTAAAAATATTGGGCATTATGGGTTAGCTTTTAAATATTATACTCATTTTACTTCCCCCATCAGAAGATACCCTGATATGATGGTTCATCGTTTAATGAAAAATTATTTAGCTGAAAATAATTTGACCCCCCGTTCTATTAAAAAATATAAAGAACTAACCATAAAATCAACTCAACAAGAGATTTCTGCCATGCAAGCAGAAAGAGATTCTCAAAAATTCAAATTTGTAGAATTGATGACACAAAAAATAGGGGAAGAATTTGAGGGAGTAATCTCAGGCATTACTCAATGGGGTGTTTATGTTCAAATTAAAAACGGAGCCGAAGGAATGATAAGTTTGAGGTCCCTCAAAGATGACTACTACGAATTAGATGCTAAAAAATATTGTTTAAAAGGGCAAAAAAACCACCAAAAATATTCTTTAGGTGATGAAATCAAAGTTAAACTTACCAAAACTGATTTAGATAAAAGAATTATCGATTTTGAGTTAGTTTAATTTTTAATATAAATCTACTTAGCCACTTTAACTGCTTCATCAAAATGAACTGATAAAAGTTTTGAAGTCCCCTCTGAACCCATGGTTACCCCATAAAGAATATTAGCCCGAGCCATCGTCTCACGATTGTGAGTAATTAAAATAAGTTGTGATGATTTAGAGAGATTTTCTATCATATCTCCATATTTTTTAGAATTAGCTTCGTCTAAAGCCGCATCAGTTTCGTCTAAAATAATAAAAGGAGGGGGATTAACTTGAGACATGGCAAACAATAAAGCAATTGATGTCAAAGACCTCTCTCCACCCGAAAGCATTTGCAGACCTTTAATTTTTTTATTTGGCAAAGAGACGTCAACTTCAATCCCCTCTTGCCCGTACTGCGAAACAGTATTAGGGTCTCCTTCTCTTTTTTCTTGTTCTTCAACCTCAGCAATTAAATCTTCTTCGCTTAAACTTAAATCACTTTCTTTTTTTCTTTTAATTTTTTGTTCTTTAATCAATTTAAGAGAGGCCTTTCCTCCCCCAAACATCAAAACAAAGAAATCTTTAAATTGAGCATCTATTTTTAAGAGACCGTTTTTAAATTCTGTGTCTATCTTTTCTTTTAACTCATTTATTAAAAGAGTTAGGTCTTCGGCTGATTTTTCTAAATCCCCTATTTCGTTAGTCAAAAACTCATCCCTTTTTTGTGTCTCTTCATATTCTTTGATAACATCTTCACCTGAACCACCCCCTAAATCTTCCACTCTAATTTTAATCCGTTCCAATTTTTTTCGTCGCTCTATCTGAAGACTTCTCTCTTCATTCACACAATCTAATTGATTTAAAATTTTTCCGTTTTCATCTTTAAGTTCAATTTGTTGAAATTGAACAGCATCCCTTCCTGCCAAAATATAGGCCTCTGTTAACTCCTTTTTATATTCTTCGTTATCTATTACAATTTTATCTTCTTGATTTTTTAGTGAGTTTAACTTTGACCTAATTTCACTTTGTTGAGCAGTAATTTCAAAAACAGCTAATTCCGCATCACGGTTAGAATCTTTTTCTTTTTCTATTTCCAATTTAAGAGAACGGTATTGAGCTAAAATCTGTTGTTCTTCTGTCTCAGCTTTTTTAATTTCTACCTTAACTTCTCCTTCTTCCTTTTCTAATTTTTTTAACTTAACATTTTGGTCGTCAATTGTATTACCTCCTTTTTGCCCATTTGAATTTTCTAATTCTAAGTGACTGAAAATAAATTGAGAAAATAACTGCTTGATTCTTTTTAAGATAGTCCTAATTTGATTAACATCCTCTAATGACTCCGCCAGTTCTATTTGAGCATCTAATTTTTCCTCAAAATTTTTCAGCTCCTCTAAACTGAAATCCTTTTCTAAAATTTTTTTTTCAAATTTGGGTTGAATAATTTTTAAAGCTGAAATTGTTCCCTCTATTCTTCCTAACCTAAGATTTAAATTGTCTTTCTTATTTCTTAATTCGCTTAACTCCTGTTCATAAATAATTAATTTTTGACTTTTTTCATCTGGTGCTTTTTGTGTTTTCAATAAAGCCCTCGTTTGATTTAATTTTTCATCTAATTTTGATAATTCATTAACCAAAGGTTTTTTATCGTTCTCTAATTTATTATTCCAATATCTTAAATAATAATCTTCTCTTTTAAAATATTCTTGATAGAGATTCTTTAATTCTTCTCTCATCTCTAATGATTTTTGAACTTTTTCAACTTGTTTTCTTAAAAATTTTAAATGGGGAGCATTTTCTCTTCTTAAGGATTGCACCGCTTCAATATTCTCAGCCACTTTTTGTAATTTTTTTTCACTAACAATTCTTTTGTATTGATAGATCTTAAGACCCAAAGCTTCTTCTATAATAGTTTTTCTTTCCTGAGAGTTAACATTAAGAATTCTATCTGCCTCTCCTTGTGAAATTATATGATGCCCCGAAGAACCAATATTAGCTCCTGCTAATAATTCTGTTATGTCTTTTAAGCGCACTAAACTTCTGTTGATAAAGTATTGATTAACTCCGTCACGATGAACCACTCTTTCAATAGAAACCTCATCATAATCAATATCTAAAAATTTATTAGAATTATCAAAAACAATTTTAACACTGGCACGATTTAATTGAGCCGAGGAATTTGTCCCATTGAAAATTAAATCTTCTCCCCTTTTTCCTCGTAATGATTTGATAGATTGTTCGCCCAAAACAAAACGGAAGGCTTCCGCCACATTAGATTTTCCTGACCCATTTGGTCCGACAATAGCAGAAATAGAAGAATCAAATTTCAAATCAATCTTCTTCGCAAAGGACTTAAATCCAGATATTTCTAAAGATTTTAGATACATTGAATATAAGTATAAAGTCTGTAAAGTTAAAAGTCCATAAAGTCAAAAATTAATTTAAGTTTTCGTCATTGACACATAAACCTATTTCTGTTATTATTTATTTGGGTATTAGTTCTATAAAATATAGATAGAAGGAGAAAAAAATGGAAAATCAACAAGAAGTGGAGGAAAGGAAGATCGCGATAGAAACCCTCTGGGAGATAAAGAGAAAATCCTTGGGAGGAAATTCCCAGAAAAAGGAACTCTACAGTAGAACCCTCTCTAAGTGGAAAAGGGAGGCTCTCCAAAAAGAGGGGTTGATAGAGGTTCAAAAAATTAGGGATAGCTTTCTGGTAAAAGCTAGCCCCCAGACAAGCCGAAGAAACATTAAAATTCTTTCCAATATTTTAATCGGGGACCTCATTGAGGCTCTCCCTTGAAATCGCCTTCTTTCCCCTAAAGCCCCGTCAACCAACGGGGCTTTCCTTATTAAAATTTGCATAATTTTTGTTTATATTGTATTAATAGAGATTAATGACTAAATTATTGATTGTTGAATCACCAGCAAAATCAAAAACGATTTCAAAATATTTGGGGGAAAATTATACCGTCAGAGCCTCTGTTGGACATATTCGTGATTTACCTAAAAGTAATTCTAAAAAAGCCAACGCTATTGAAATTGAAAATAATTTTAAACCCAATTACGAAATAATCGCTGGCAAAGAGAAAATTATTACTGAATTAAAAAAAGAAGCTAACAAAGCTGACGAGGTTTTACTTGCCATGGACCCTGATCGCGAAGGAGAAGCTATCGCTTGGCACATCGCTGAAGTTTTAAAGCTACCCAAAGCCCAAAGAGTTGTTTTTAACGAAATTACAGAAGAAGCAGTCCAAGAAGCTATCTTACATCCTCGTAAAATTGATCAAAATCTAAGGAAAGCTCAGGAAGCCCGCCGTATTTTGGACCGTCTGTTTGGTTACGGTTTAAGTGGTTTAGTTTGGAAAAAACTTCGTTATGGGCTATCAGCCGGAAGAGTTCAATCTCCTGCCCTTCGTATCTTAATGGAAAGGGAACGACTTATTCGTGATTTCATTCCTGAAAATTTTTGGGTAATTACTGCTAATGTCAAAACAAAAGTGGGAGAAATGTTTTCTTTAATTTGTTCGGAAGAACCTCGTGATGAAAAGAGAGTCAACCAAATTCTAAAGGTTTGCGAAAAAGAACCGTGGGTAATTTCTGAAGTCAAAGAAACAGAAACTAAAAGGTCAGCTCAAGCTCCTTTTATTACTTCTACTTTACAACAAACTGCTAGTTCACGTCTTGGTTTTTCTCCCAGTCAAACAATGATGCATGCTCAACGTTTATATGAAGCTGGTTTTATCACTTATATGAGAACTGATAGTGTTACCCTAAGTGCTAATGCTCAACAGCAAGCCTGGGCAATTATTGAAAAAGAATTTGGTAAAACTTATCTCTCCCCCCACCAATTCAAAAGTAAAAGTAAAAATGCTCAAGAAGCTCATGAAGCAATTCGCCCCAGCAATCTTTCAATCCCAACAGCTGGCACAACAAAAGAACAACAGCATCTTTATCAACTTATTCGAAATAGAACTTTGGCTTCTCAAATGAGTGATGCTAAATTATTGAAAACCAAAATAATTGCTCGTCTTGGTAAAAGAACCAAAGCCGACTTTGAATCTTATAATAATAAATCTGATGATAAACGACTATACCTCCGACCTCCTTTAGCCCAACCAGACAGATTTAGAACAATCAGACAGAGCGACCAAGATTTTCCATATTTTTTCATTAATGGTTCACGCTTACTTTTTGATGGCTGGTTAAAAATTGACCCCTTAGCCCGAGGAGAAGATGTAGAACTTCCCAAAGTTCAAGTTAATGACAGTTTAAATCTTCTAAAAATGAACACTGAGGCCAAACAAACTCAGCCTCCCACTAGATATTCAGAAGCCAGTTTAATTAAAGAATTGGAAAAAAGAGGGTTAGGCCGCCCCAGTACTTATGCCACCATCACCAAAACTCTTTATGAGAGAGGTTATGTGGAAAAAATAAATAAAGCTCTTCACCCCACCGAAACAGGAGAGGTCGTTAGTTCCTTTTTGGAAAATCATTTTGATAAATATATCAGTGATGATTTTACTGCTAAGATGGAAAATAATTTAGACGAAATTGCGGAAGGAGAAGAAACTTATGAAAAATTGTTAGGAAATTTTTATACACCCTTTGTCAAAGAAATTAAGAGCAAAGAAAATATTGAAAAAATCTCTAATCTGGGACCAGCTGAAGATAAATATAAATGTCCTCAATGCGGAGGAAAAATGGTTTATAAATTAGGCAAAACAGGTAAATTCATCAGCTGTGAAAAATTCCCTGATTGCGAAGGGGCTTTAACGATGGAAGGTAAAGAAATTGAAGGCCCCCAAAAAACAGGCGAAAAATGTCCTGAATGCTCAGACGGAAAGTTAGTTATCCGTGAGGGACGCTTTGGAAAATTTATCTCTTGTTCTAATTATCCCAAATGTAAATTTGTTAAAGAAGACGAGGAAGAAAAAAAGAAAAAAATGACTGGAATAAAATGTCCCCTTTGTGGAAAAGGTGAAATGATGGAAAGACAGGGTCGGTTTGGAATTTTTTATAGTTGTTCTGATTATCCCAAATGCAAGAATGCAATTAAAACTAAACCGACTGGAAATATCTGTGATTACCCTCGCGATGAAAAAGGTGGGCAACCTTGCGGAGCCCTAATGATGCAAGGAACTAAAACAATCCCCGAACGATGTAGTGATAAAGCTTGTCCTAACCACAATCCCCATAAATTAGTGAAATAAAAAAAATAAGCAATGAGAATTCCAATTTTCAAATTGAAATCCTCATTGCTTCTGATTTAATCCCCCCTTTACTCTTCATCTCCTAAGAGATGTTTCGGGGGGCATTCTTTTGTAATACCACCTTACAAGGATATTCGTTAGGAACAACAAAGCCCCCCCAGAGAAGACGGCACTCGAAATCACGGTGACTTTTTCGTAAAAAGGAAAAGTGCCCATTCCACCAAAAAGAATAACAAGGCTAAAAATAAAAACACTTGTCGCTACAATATCCACAAAAGCAACCAACGCAATTGACAGTCTATCCATAATTTTTCCTCCTTTTGTCAAAGATTAGCAAAAGATATCAAATAACAATCTAAAACAAAAATAACACTAAATAAGCATAAATTCAAGAGAAGTATTAATTTTCTTGCATTCTTTACTATTTTTAGTATAATATCAGAAATTGAGAAAAGACGAAAGAAATGGAGAACCTATCTAATTTATTACCTTATATCCAAATATTACTGTCAATCTTGTTGATGGCGGTTGTTTTAATACAACAATCAGATGCTGGTTTAGGAAGTGCTTTTGGAGGAGGAGATAATATGTCAGGAACCCACACCAAAAGAGGTGTAGAGAGAATTTTATTTAATTCAACTATTGTTTTAGGAGTCCTCTTTGTCTTATCAACTTTTCTCGCTCTTGTTATCTAATAGGTAATTTACTAAACTATTTTTAACATCATTCTACAAACCACAAGTTAATTTGTTTATGCAAAAAATAATATCCGAGTTAAGAAAGATTAAAAAAAATTTTTCTAATATTCTTCTTAAAATATCAACTTCCATAAAATCTTTTTCATTAACCGAAAAAATAATTTTCGGTGTTGTTTTCCTTGTTTTTATAATTAGCACCCTGTTAATTTTAAACAAAATCAACCAATCCTTTTTGGTTGAAATACCTTCCTATGGAGGGTCTTTTACTGAAGGGGTTATCGGATCACCCAGATTTATTAACCCTGTTTTAGCCACCTCCAATACAGACAAAGACCTTTGTATCTTAATTTATTCTGGTTTATTAAAAGCCACCACTGAGGGTGAATTAATTCCCGATTTAGCAGAGAGTTACAAAATTTCTGAGGATGGTTTTGTTTACACTTTTAAACTAAAAGATAATTTATTTTTTCACGACGGTTTTCCTCTCACAACAGAGGATATTGAATTTACAATCAAAATGACTCAAAATAATATCATCAAAAGTCCGAAAAAGGCCAACTGGGATGGAATTGAAGTCAAGAGATTAAATGAAAAAGAAATTCAATTTATTTTAGCTCAGCCCTATTCTCCCTTCTTAGAAAATTTAACCATAGGAATTCTCCCCAAACATATTTGGAAAGGAATTGGCCCTGAACAATTTGCTTTCAGCAGATTTAATATACAACCGATTGGTTCTGGACCATATAAAATAGCTGATTTAAAAGAAAACTCGTCAGGGATTTTGGAAAGATATCTACTTCAAGCTTTTGATAAATATTCCTTAGGAAAACCTTATATATCAAAAATTTATATAAAACTCTATCCTGATGAAGAAACCCTCTTATCCAAATACGAAAAAAACGAAATAGAAAATATCGCCTCTATCAGCCCCGACAAAGTAAATTCTCTTCTAAATAACAAGAAAAAAAGTCAGATATTGACAACTTCTCTCCCAAGAATTTTCGGTGTCTTTTTTAATCAAGATGAAGCAAACCTTTTTACAAATAAAGAGGTGCGTCTGGCTCTAAACCAAGCAGTAGATCGCGAGCAAGTTATAAAAGAGGTTTTGGGTGGATACGGAGTTGCTATTGATGGGCCTCTCCCATTTAAATCCAAATACTCTTTAAAAACAGAATCCACTGATGAATCCAATCATGGGATAGACTCGGCTAAAGAACTTTTAAAGCAAAGCGGTTGGAAATTAAATGAGGATGGTCTTTGGGAAAAAATTACGAGAACCGAAACCCTTCCTTTAACTTTTTCTATTTCAACAGCTGACACCCCTGAACTTAAAGCTGTCGCCAATCTTTTAAAAACTAGCTGGGAGGAAATGGGAGCTAAAGTTAATTTGAAGATATTTGAAATTGGCGATTTAAATCAAAATGTTATTCGCCCAAGACAATATGACACTCTTCTTTTTGGTGAGGTAATTGGAAGAGATATGGATTTATTCGCCTTTTGGCATTCGTCACAAAGAAACGACCCTGGTTTAAACATTGCTATGTATGCAAATATCACAACCGACGGTCTATTAGAACAAATAAGAATAACCAACGATGAGGAAAGTCGAAAAGAAAAATTTGAAGCATTTCAAAAGGAAATCACTAATGACAAACCAGCCATTTTCCTTTATTCACCCGAGTTTATATATATTGTTTCTGATAAAATTAAAAATATAAAAATAGAACGAATAACTGTTCCGTCTGAAAGATTTCTAGACATTCACCAATGGTATATAGAAACAAACAAAATTTGGAAATTATTTCTAAACTTTTAATTCTATCTTATTATTAATTACTTACCTTTTTAAAAAGGATTTTCTCTCTATAAATAATCCTAAATAAACTGAATTATATAAAAATATACATTAATCTAATCATTTTTATAGGTTCGCACTTGAAACATTATGGTCAATCAAACAACAAAAAATAACTCTAATTTAAATAAAAATAAGAAAAATAATCTGAAAAGAAGAACTTCCTCTCCGCTTAAACTTCCCAACACCTCTCATATAAAACCTAAACCTTATAAAAGGAAAGACCCCATTAAAAGAGCTCAGCCCGACAAAAAGTTACCTGATCTTTTTTCAGAAAATATCAGAATTGTTCCCTTGGGTGGAGTTGAAGAAGTTGGAAAAAATATGATGCTAATAGAATATTGTAACGACATTTTAATTTTTGATGCTGGAGTTCAATTTACAACAGAGGAAGAGGCCCCTGGAATTGATTATATTATCCCCAATACAAAATACTTGGAAGAAAGAAAAGAAAAAATTAAAGGTCTCATTGTCACCCATGGCCATCTAGACCATATCGGGGGAATTCCTTATATCATCGAAAAAATTGGTAATCCTCCTATTTACACCAGTGAACTAACATCAATTATGATTAAGAAAAAAATGGAGGACTTCCCAACCCACCCACCTCTTAATTTTAAAATTGTAGAAGCTGGAGAAAAAATTAAATTAGGAGATTTAAAAGTTAGATTCTTTCCAGTCACCCATTCTATCCCTGAGTCCCTAGGAACATCTGTAGAAACACCTTATGGAAATATAATAATTACTGGAGACTTAAAATTAGAACACGCAGATGGAATTCCTTCTGAAAGAGAAGAAATCGTTTGGGATGAAATTGGAAAGGACAAAAATCTTCTTTTAATTGCTGATTCTACCAATGTGGAAAAACCGGGTTATTCTATGCCTGAGAAAATTGTCTACGACAACATTGAACAAATTATCAAAAATACCAAGGGCCGTTTAGTTATCGGAACTTTTGCTTCACAGTTTGAAAGAATGATAAAAATTATTGAAATTGCTGAAAAATATGGGAAAAAAATTGTAACGGAGGGGCGTAGTATAAAAATAAATATTGAGATTGCCAAATTGGTCAAATTATTTGAGCCCAAACAAGGCACAATTATCTCCGCTAAAGAAGTTGAGAGTTATCCTCCTGATAGAATTGTTGTTTTGGCCACTGGGTCTCAAGGAGAAGAATTTGCCGCTTTAATGCGCATGGCTTTAAAACAACACAAATATATCCATCTTGATGAAAGAGATACCGTTATCTTATCTTCTTCCATTATTCCTGGAAACGAAATGTCCGTAAGAAGGTTGGAAGACAATCTTTATCGCCATAACTTAAAAATTATTCACTATAGAACTTCTGATGTCCATTCAACTGGTCATGGTAATGCTCAAGAGTTAGCTTGGATACATCAAAAAGTAAGGGCTAAATTTTTCATGCCTGCTTATGGTCACCATTCTATGCTCAAAGTCCATGCTGAAATAGCAAAATCTTTAGGTTTCCCGGCTGAAAATATTATAGTTCCAGACGATGGTTCAATTGTTGAGATTCAAAACAAAGGCACTGAGATAAAACTTCTCAAGGAAAAAGCTCCTTCGGGAATAGTGATGGTAGATGGTTTTTCTATTGGGAACATTCAAGAAGTAGTCATCCGCGACAGACAAAATTTGGCTCAAGATGGGATTTTCGTTATCATTGTAATGGTTGACTTAACTACAGGAAAATTAAAAAAATCACCTGATATTATTTCTCGTGGATTTATCTACCTTCGAGAATCACAAGATTTGCTAAAACAAGCTCGCTATCTTATTAGACAAACAGTAGAAAGAACAATTAAGGGGGCCCATCCTGTTGAATTTGACTTCGTCAAAAAAGAAGTAACTGACGACATTAGTCGTTATCTTTTTCAAATGACCAATAAAAGACCAGTTGTTATACCAGTTATTCTTAAGGTTTAAAATTTAGGACACTCATAAATAATTTATATCTTTATGTTAAAATGATTGCTATGAAAAATAATAAACTGAAAACACTTCTATACACTTTGGGATTTTTTTTGGCTTTACAGACAGCCCTACCTGCTTATATTAATTCTAGTTTTATTGGGCAACATTTATCATCGGAAAAATTGATTGGGTTTCTGTATGTAATTAGTGCTCTTCTCACAATGATTGGTTTATTGAAAATACCCCTTCTCTTGAAAAAAATTGGCAATTTCAAAACTGCTTTAATTATAACTATTAGTAATACAATAATTTTATTTATATTAGCTTTTTGTCAAAATGTGAACTTAATTTTTCCTTCTTTTATCCTATTTTTAACATTAAATTCTTTTATTTATTTTAATCTGGATGTTTTCCTTGAGCAACAATCTGAAGACAAAAATACTGGCAATATTCGTGGTATATATTTGACAATGGTAAACTTAGCTTGGCTTTTTTCTCCACTCCTTGTTGGTTACCTCTTAACTAATGGGGATTATTGGAAAGTTTATTTAATTGCTACTATTACTTCTTTACCTTTTGTTTCCCTATTAATTTTTGGAGTTAAAAAATTTAAAGACCCAATCTATAATGTCTCTTCGTTTTTTAAAACATTTAAAGCTGTAAGAAACAATAAAAATCTTTATAGAATATTTATGATTCGATTTTTATTAAACTTTTTTTATGCTTGGATGGTTATTTATACTCCTATTTATTTACATAAATACATCGAGTTAGATTGGCGAACAATTGGTGTTATTTTTACTATTATGCTTTTGCCTTTCATTATTTTCCAATTTCCTCTAGGAAAATTAGCCGACAAAAAATGGGGAGAAAAAGAAATATTAAGTTGCGGAATAATAGTTCTCTCACTAGCAACAGTTATGTTATCTTTTTTTAATACTCCTATCTTTTGGATTTGGGCGATAATTTTGTTTCTAACACGCGTTGGTGCCAGTGCTATTGAGATAGCTTCTGAGAGCTATTTCTTCAAACAAATTAATGTTCAAGACATTGATGTTATGAGTTTTTTTAGAATTACAAATCCTCTTGCTTATTCCATAGCTCCTTTAATGGCTTTTTTGACATTGTCTTTTTTAGATTTCCAATATATTTTCTTAGTGTTAGGAATTATTATGTTGTTCAGTTTAAAATACTCTTTAACTTTGAAAGACACTCAATAACAAATATTTTTTATTTCTCTTTATTTATTAATTAAGGTATCAATTCTATTCACTTCCCGTGGAAAAAGAGTTACTTCTTTGACATTATTGATATTCAAAAATTTTGCAGTTAACCTTTCTAAACCCATTCCTAATCCACCATGAGCTGGCATTCCATATTTAAAAGCCTGCAAATAAAAAGAGAACTTTTCAGGATTAAGCCCTTTCTTTTTTATATTTTCAACTAAATCTTCATAGTTATGAATTCTTTGACCCCCTGTTGTGATTTCAATTCCCCTAAACAACAAGTCAAAAGATTTAGTAAATCCCCTATCATTTTCATCTTCATAAGTATACATCGGCCTTTTTTCAACAGGATAGTGGGTAATAAAAATAAAATCCGAATTAAATTCTTTTTTAGCATATTCACACAACCATCTTTCATGTTGGGGTTCTAAATCTGGCTCACCCACACAATTTCCCCCATAATTTTTTTTAATTATTTCTTGGGCTTCCTTTAATTTCATAAAAGGTATTTCACTTGGAATCTCTGGGAGGTCTGCTTTTAATAAAGTAAATTCTTTTTGGCATTTTTCTTTTAATTCTTCCGCTATAAATTGAAGTAATTTATTTTCCATCTTCATTATATCGTGATGATCTTTTATAAAACCAAGTTCAAAGTCCAAACTAGTATATTCATTTAAGTGTCTCGTCGTGCTATGTTTTTCCGCCCTAAAAACATTTCCGGTGGTAAAGACTTTTTCAAACACGCCTACCATTATTTGTTTATAAAATTGAGGACTAGTAGCTAAATAAGCTTTATTTTTAAAATAATCTACTTCAAATACTCCCGCCCCCCCTTCAGCATCCTCACCAATAATCTTAGGAGTTTGTATCTCGGTATAATGTTCAGAAATTAAAAATTCCCGAAAAGCTTGTAAAATAACTGACTGAACTCTAAAAATTGCTTGTTTTTCTTTCGTTCTTAAAGTTAAAGGTAAATAATCTAAGTAAGTATCTAAATTTAATTCAGTATCTTTTTCAAAAGGCAATTCTTTAGCTTCACTAATAACTTTAACCTCCAAAACTTCAATTTCAATTTCCCCATTTTCTTCATCTTGATTAGTCATCTTTTCTGGTCTTTTATTAATTTTCCCTTTTATCTCAAGCACCCATTCTGAACGAATTTTTTCTGCTATAATATGTGCTTCTGTTTGATTAGGTAAAACCACCATTTGAACTGTTCCTGTCACATCTCTCAAATCAACAAAAATTAATTTGCCATGGTCTCTTCTAACATTAACCCAACCAGAAACCTGTATTTCTTCTCCAATTTTATTTTTTAAATCTTTTATATATGTCCTCTCCATAAAATTAATTTTTATAATTCTACACCAATTTTACGACGAACCTCTTGCATTTTTTTCTCAGCTCTTTGATAAGCTACTTCTCCCCCTTCTCTTAATTTCTCCAAAACTGATTCCTTGTCATCAACAAGTTTTTTTCTTTTATCTCTAAGAGGTTCAATAAACTTTTTAATATTTTTAATTAAATTATCTTTTGATTCTTTATACCCCATTCTTCCCTGCTTATATTTTTGGCGAATATCCGCTAATTGATTTTCATCAGCAAAAAGTTTGTGCAAAGCAAACACATTGCATTCATCAGGATTTTTAGATTCACCTACTCCCTTCGAATCAGTTGGAATACTCATGACTGCCTTTTCAATTTCACTATCTTCAGCAAATAATCCAATCGTATTTCCATAACTTTTACTCATTTTTTGACCATCTATTCCAATAATTTCTTTTTCATACATCATATTTTTGGGTTCAGGTAACTTGAATGTTTCCCCAAAAATATTATTAAATTTTTGAGCAATATCTCTTGCCATTTCCACATGTTGCAACTGGTCTTTCCCGACCGGAACCACATCAGTATCTTGAATTAAAATATCAGCTGCCATTAAGATAGGATAATCAAACACCCCCACATTAATTTCTTTGTTTTTGGCTTCGGCGTCTTTAAAAGCATGGGCTCTCATCAAATATGGCATTGTTGTCAGACAATTAAAAATCCAGGCTAATTCAGCCACTTGAGGCACATCAGATTGCTTAAACAAAGTGACTTTTTTAGGGTCGTCTAACCCAATAGCTAAATGGTCTAACATCAAATTCATAATTCCTTCTTGCATGTCTTCTTTATTCTGAACTGTAGTTAAAGCATGGTAATCAGCAATAAAAACAAAAGAATTGAACTCTTCCTGCATATCAACCATCTGTTTTATCATTCCAAAATAATTCCCAATATGAGGTCGCCCTGTTGGTTTAATTCCTGATAATGCTATTTTTTTATTTTGTGAATTTTCCATAAACTTACAATTATCTACGATAATAATGGCGGTGGACACTTAAACTGGTTGTGGCATCTTCTTTAAGATCCTCCTTTCGCTCTTGATATGTTTCTAAAACAGCCACTGGAGACAAAAACCAGAACTTTGTAAAGGACTTTAGCATATCTTTAATCTCACCTATTGACATAACTTTATCATTTTTCTACCTAATTTTAATATTTTTTCTTTTCTATCATCAAAATTAATTTGATAATTTTGATTAGTTATTTTTTCCCCATCTATCTGAACAGCCCCTTCTTCTATTTTCCGTCTTGCTTCACTTTTTGAATCAACCAATTTTGTTTCCATTAATATTTCTAAAACATCATTGCTTTGAATTTTTACTGATTCAATATTTTCAGGAACTCCTTTGTTCTGAAATTGTTTTACAAAATCCCCTTGAGCTTCTTTGCTAGACTCCTCTCCATAAATAATTTCCGTTATTTCTTGAGCCAATCTCATTTTTAAATCCCGAGGATTAACCTCTCCATTTTCCATCTGCTCTCGCATTTTTTCAATTTCTTCTAACGGAACGTCAGTAATCAATTCAAAAGTATTGGCAATAAAACCATCTGGCCAAGACATAATTGCCCCATAGATATCCTCGGGGGGTTGGTCCAAGAAAATCGCATTTCCTTCCGACTTTCCCATTTTTTTTCCTCCATCATCTGCTAACAATTTCAGAGTTAAAACAAATTTTTCTTTGTTGTTAATTATTTTTTGCAAATCTCGTCCTCTCATCATATTAAACATTTGGTCATTTCCTCCAATCTCCAAATCCACATCCATCGCCACTGAATCATAGGCCTGTGCTAAAGGATATAAGAACTCATGTAGATAAATTGGTTTTTCGTCTTTAATTCTCTTTTGAAACATCTCTCTCTGAATCATCTGTTGAACGGTAAAATTAGAAGATAATTCAATTAAATCTCTGAAATTAACTTTATCACTCCATTCGCTATTAAAGAGAACCTTGGCTGGATTTTCTCCTTCAAAATTTAAAAAAACAGAGGCCTGTTCTTGATAATTTTTAAAATTTTCTTCAATCTGTTTTTTAGTTAGTTTAGGGCGAACCGCACTTTTGTCAGTTGGATCACCAATTAAGGTAGTAAAATCGCCAACCAAAAAAACAACTTTATGTCCCAATTTTTGAAACTCAGAAAGCTTTTTAATAGAAATAACATTTCCAATATGTAAAGAAGGCGCTGTGGGGTCATAACCACAATAAAGTTTAATCTGTTTACCAGACGTTAACAGTTTTTTTAGTCCTTCTTTATCTGGTAAAATTTGCTCTACCCCACGAGTTAATACCTCATCTATCGCTTTGGGGTCAGTATTTATATTCATGTTCAAGAATTATATCATAAAAAGACAATGACTCAACCAATCATCTGGACAATTACCCAAAGACTATCAAAAGAGCTTTTTACGCTTAACACTCCAACCACTAAGTAAAAAATACCAAACTTCCCAAAAAACAAAATAAAAAAACCCTTTTTAGAGGGTCTAAATGTTTACCCCGTTAGAGATTGCAGAAGTCTTTGGCTTCTTATCTCTAACGGGATTTATCTTCCTGCTAAAAAGGTCTTTTTTATTTTGTTTCTTACTGTTTTTTGCTGGTTAGAATAGAAAAATCTAAACTCCCTCCTCTTTTAATTCTTCCACCAACCGTTTGGCCTTTTGTGAAAGTTTATTAGGTAATTTTATTTTTATTTTTATAAATAAGTCCCCCCTTCGATTTCCATTATAAGGAACCCCCTTCTCGCGAACTCTTAATAATTCCCCATGAGAAACTCCTTTAGGTATTTTAACTTTTATTTTACCATCCAAGATTTCTACCCCATATTCAGCTCCTAAGAGTGCATCTGATAATTTTACGGCTAAATCCATTTTTAAATCTACTCCCTCTTTTTTAAAATATTTATGAGAAGCGACATGAATTTTCACATACAAATCTCCTGCCACCCCTCCAGGAATAGCTTCCCCTACACCACCTAGACGAATCATTTCACCATTATTAATGCCAGCAGGTATTTTGACATTTATTTCTTCTTGTTTTCGTCTTATCCCAGTTCCATGACAATCTTTACATTTTTCTTTAGGAATTTTTCCGGTCCCATGACACTTCTCACAGGTTTCCACACTTGAAAATGAACCAAAGAAGGACTGTTTGGTCTCGCGAATCTTTCCGTTTCCGTTACAATTTGAGCAAATTTCCATTTCAGAACCTTTTTGAGCCCCAGTTCCTTTACAGGTGTCACAAAAAGAGTTTTTGGTAATAAGAATTTTTCTTTCTACTCCAAAAACCGCCTCTGAAAAATTAATTTCAATATCAATTGAAATATCACTTCCTCTTTTCTTTCTTGAACCTCTTCCACCAAAAATATCACCAAAAATATCCCCTAAATCAAACTCAAATCCTCCTGCTTGACCCTGCTGACCAAACCCACTAAAACCCTCAAATCCTCCTTGAAAACCACCATTTCCGCCGAAAGATTGCCCATAGGTATCATATTCTGTTCTTTTTTTATCATCGGACAAAACAGCATAAGCTTCACTAGCTTCCTTGAATTTTTTTTCATCCCCTCCTTTTTTGTCAGGATGATATTTGTGAGCTAATTTATGAAAAGCTTTTTTAATCTCAGCCTTGGTAGCCTTTTTCTCAATTCCCAATATTTTATAATAATCTTTTGACATAACTATTATTGATTGTCAGAATTATTATCTTTTTTATCCTCATCAACTGGCTTGTATTCAGCATCGTGGACATTTTCACCATCTTTTTGTTTTTCTTCAGTTGGAGCTTGCTTGGCTTGCCCGTCCACAGGGTTAGAGGATTGCCCTTCTTGCATTTTTTTCATTACCTCCTCTCCAATTTTTTGCATAGCAGTGGAAAGTTCATCCGTTGCTTTTTTAATCACTTCTATATCAGTTCCCTCTTTTACTTTTTTAAGAGCTTCTATTTTAACATTCACACCACTTTTAACTTCATCAGAAATTTTAGTTTCATTTTCCTTTAATGATTTTTCTGCTATATGAATAAATTGTTCAGCAGTATTTTTTATTTCTATTAATTCTTTTTTCTTTTTATCTTCCTCAGCATGTAATTCGGCATCTTTTTTCATTTTTTCCACATCTTCATCTGACAAACCAGAACTAGCTTCTATTCTAATTGATTGTTCTTTACCACTAGCTTTGTCAGATGCCTTAACATTCAAGATTCCATTGGCATCAATATCAAAAGCCACTTCAATTTGAGGCACCCCTCTTGGCGCTGGAGTAATTCCTTCCAAAATAAATTTTCCTAAACTTTTATTATCTGTAGCCATAGGTCTTTCTCCCTGAATAATATGAATTTCCACAGAAGGCTGATTATCAGCCGCTGTTGAAAATATTTGTGATTTCGAAGTTGGAATTGTGGTATTTTTCTCTATCAACTTAGTGGCTATTCCACCCATAGTTTCAATTCCCAGTGACAAAGGAATAACATCTAACAAGAGAACGTCTTTAACATCTCCTTGCAAGATTCCCGCCTGAATAGCCGCTCCAGCAGCCACAACTTCATCTGGATTTACGGATTGGTTAGGTTCTTTATTAAATAATTCTCTAACTACTTTTTGAATAGCGGGCATTCTTGTTTGCCCCCCAACCAAAATAACCTCATCAATATCTTTTATTTCAAAAGGAGAAGCTTCCATAGCTCTTTTTGTTATTTCAATTGACCTTTCTATATATTCACTAGCTAATTCTTCTAATTTAGCTCGTGTCATCTTTAAAAGTAGATGCTTGGGACCATTGGCATCAGAAGTAATAAAAGGAATATTAATTTCTGTTTCTGTGGCCGTAGAAAGTTCTAACTTTGCTTTTTCAGCCGTTTCATCTAAACGCTGTAAAGCTAATGAGTCATTACTAATATCTATTCCACTGTCTTTCTTAAACTCATCAATAACCCATCTAATAATTTTTTGGTCAATATCTTTTCCTCCCATGTGACTATCCCCATCTGTAGATTTTACTTCAACCGTGTCATCTCCCACTTCTAAAACTGAAACATCAAAAGTTCCTCCTCCGAAATCAAAGACAACTATTTGTTGGTCATTTTTTTTGTTAAAACCATAAGACAAAGCCGCTGCCGTTGGTTCATTAATAATTCTTTTTACGTTCAAACCTGCAATCTGTCCCGCATCTTTAGTGGCTTTTCTTTGAGAATCGTTAAAATAAGCCGGCACAGTAATAACTGCCTCTGTAATTTTTTCACCTAATTTAGTTTCGGCATCTTTTTTAAGTTTTTGTATAATCATAGCTGAAATTTCTTCTGGACGATATTTTTTCCCTCCCATCTCTATTTCAACCCCTCCTGTTGCTGATTTACTTATTTCATAAGGAACAGCCTGTCTGTCTTTTTGAATTTCTTTTCCATCAAAAGTATGACCAATAAATCTTTTTATACCAAAAACTGTATTTTTCGGATTAGTAACCGCTTGTCTCTTAGCTAACTGCCCCACTAATCTTTCACCTGTTTTTGAAATTGCCACCACTGATGGAGTAGTTCTTGAGCCCTCAGCATTTTCAATAATTTTTGCTTCCCCTGCTTCTATAACAGCCATAGCTGAATTGGTTGTTCCTAAATCAATTCCTAAAATTTTTGACATAATATTTCTTGCCCGACCATCTCTGCCTGCCGATAGGCAGGTTTGATGGTTTAGGGTTTTATTGATATTAACTTATAATCTCTTAATTAAAAACATTTCAAAAAGACCCATAATTTATGTATTTTCTCCTTTTCCGCTATACTCCCCAACTTTTACTTTGGCTGGTCTAACAATTGTCCTGTTTAGAAGATAACCTTTTTGGATAACTTCAACTATTATACCATCTTTTTCTGGATTATCAACTTTAACCATCTCCAAAGAGTCATGAAATACCGGATTAAATTTTTCGTCAAGAGGAATTGTCTCTTCTACTCCATTTTCTTTTAAGACCGAAAAAAATTGAGAATAAATATGTTGTGCTCCAACTATCCACTCTTTCAGAAGAGGATCTTCTTTCCATTTTTTATCATTGAAAATCATTTCAAAACTATCTAAAACTGGAATGAGCTGAATAATCAAATCAGCTGTAGCAAATTTTAATAATTTTCCTTTCTCTTCGTCAAAATTTTTTCTCGCATTAATTAAATCTGCTTTAGCTCTTTGCCAACCTTCTAAATATTCCTGTCTTTCTGATGAAATTTGTTTATTTTTACTTTTTAATTTTTTAATTATATCTGAACTATTTTGGTCTTCTAGTTCAAAAATAATCTCATCATTTTCGTCATTATTTTCTTTCTTTTTAATTTCTTTGGATTTAGACATATAGTTATAATCGGGTTAAAAAATAAAAAACTCACTTTTCGTAAACAATTTTTCTGAGAGTTTAGGTGTTTATCTCTCTCAGGAAAAGTTAGTTTATAAAAAATGAGTTTTTGATAAACACTTAATAATATAAAGTATCATTTGCTTATTTTATCGTTTGCTCCATTGGGGTGATTTTCTGGCTTTTTTCAAACCAAATTTCTTTCTTTCTTTCATTCTTGGGTCTCTCTTCAAAAAACCAGCTTTTTTTAATGGTTTCTTTAATTCTTCATCAAATAACAACAACGCTCGTGAAATTCCGTGACGGAAAGCTTCGGCTTGGGCTGTCATTCCTCCTCCCTTAACTAATCCTGAAATTAAAAATTTTACATCAATTTTTGATTTTTTTAAAGGATCTTTTACAATTTCTTGTAACTCGCTTACAGGGAAATACTCAAATAACTTAGAATTATTTACAATATAGGTTGTTTTATCAGCCTCAGTAATTCTAACCCTCGCCACAGCAGTTTTTCTTCTTCCGATCGTTTCTAAATATTTTTTTGTGCTTTTCTTTGCCGTTACCATACAATCATCTTTATTTAATTATTAAGTTTTTCATTAATTTAGGTCTTAACTTATTGGTTGGCAACATTCCTCTAACCGCTCTTCTTAACAATTCTGATTGTCCTTTTTTCTCTACAATATTTTTCATTTTTTCTACCCTTCGCCCTCCTGGATAACCTGAATAACGATTATACCCCTTTTGTTCCATTTTCTTTTTTGAAATATCAAGTTGAGAAATATTGTCAATCTTAACTTTAACATTAGCTATTGTATTTTTTTCAAAATCTGAAATATTTTTTCCCATCAGCAAACCAGCCACCTTCGTAGCTAATCTTCCTAATTTTTCTCCTGTCGCATCTAATTGGTATTCCATACAATTATTTATTTAAACTAATTCAATTTGAACAACTGGACTGCTATCTCCCTGTCTCTGTCCTAATTTAGTTATTCTGGTATAACCGCCTTGTCTTTCTTTATACTTGGGAGCAATTATTTCAACTAATTTTTTGACTATTGAATCAGCGCCACTGCCTAATTTAGAAATAAGTAATCTTTTTGTCCAAATAGAATCTTTTTTACTTCTTGTAATTATTTTTTCAATAAAAGGACGTAATTCTTTTGCTCGTGCCTCCGTTGTTTTTATTTTTTCGTTAGTAATCAAGGACATTGCTAAAGACCTCAATAATGCCTTTCTTTGATTTCTGTCTCTTCCAAATTTTCTGTTTGTATTATGATGTCTCATCTTATTAGCTTATAGCTTTTAGTTATTAGCTTTTAGGAAAAAACTTGCGGAGCCAATTTTTTCTAACTTTGGACTTTATGAACTTTCTTGACCCGTTAAACTTTTTATTTAACTGGGTTGACTTTTAACCCCCCTATTCTTTAGATTTTAAAACAACCCCAAAATCGCTTAGGGCTCTTTTGATTTCCTGAATACCTTTGGCTCCTAAACCTTCAATTTTTAAAATGTCTTCTTCACTTTTTCTAATTAAACCTCCAACAGTTCTAATACTCTCATTAGAAAGTGCATTGATAGTCCTTAAAGATAATTTAAGGGTATCTACCCTCGTTTTCAAAAAATCGGTATCCATACTTTTTTCATCTTTCTTTTCATTTTCTTTTTCTGCTTCTCTTATTTCTTCTTCAGAAATTTCGACTTCATCTTCTTCAAAACCAACAATTGCCTTTAATTGTTTAATCATTATTTCAATTGATTTTTCAAGCGCTTCTTTGGGTAAAATAGTTCCATCTGTTTCTATAAAAATATTTAATCTATTGAAATCGGTTCTGTCGCCTACTCTCATATTTTCAACTTCATAACTTGCTCTCCTAATCGGTGTAAAAGAAGCATCTAAAACAATCGTTCCAATATCTTTTACTTCTTTTTGTAAAATTTCTTTGCTAAGATACCCTAACCCTTTTCTAACAACTATTTCCATATCAAGAAAACCTCTCGCAGTTGTAATTGTAGCGATTTCTTGTTCTGGATTTAGAATTTCAACTTGCCCTGCTTTTTCAATATCTCCCGCTGTGATATCTTTAACACCTTTAATTTTTAGTTTAAGAACTTGTTCTTCATCGGTTAATAATTTTATTCTAACCTTTTTAAGATTTAAAAGAATTCTGATAACATCTTCCTTTACCCCTTCAATTGTTGAAAATTCATGGTCTACTCCAGCAATTTTAACGGAAATAATTGCCGCTCCAGGCAAAGAAGAAAGAATTACTCTCCTTAAAGAATTACCAATAGTATGTCCATACCCTGGATAAAAACCATCAATTTGATAAAACCCTTTAAATCCATCTTCCTTAGTAATCTTGGGCTGTGAAGGTAATAAGATATTATATTCAGACATAGATTAATTAGTTAAAAGTCAAAAGTCGAAAGTTTTTTCAAAAAATCATACCTGCTAACAGGTAGGAGTTTTTTTGCTTTTGGCTTTATAGGCTTTTGACTTAATTATTATTTGATAATTCAACACCACAAATATACATCATTTTCAACATATTTGCAAATTTCTAACGTCCATAAAATTCTAAAATTGATTTGAAATTAAAAATTTCTTCATTCTCTAATTTAGGTAGTCCTATCATCTTTCCTTCTTTCTTTTGAAAATCAAAATTAAGCCAGTTAACCAAAGTAGCGTTCTTGCCTTTTTCTTTTAAATCCACGAAAAAAGACTTATTTTCGCTCCCTTTCCTAATTGTTATTAAATCATCCTTTTTTACTTGACAAGAAGGAACTGTTACCTTTTTATTATTTAATAAAATATGACCATGAGATACCATTTGTCTTGCCATTGCCCTAGTTGAAGCTAAACCTAAACGATAGATAACATTATCCAATCTTGTTTCTAATCTAATATATAAATCTTCTGCTATATCTATTCCTTTTTTTGCCATGGCTTCTTTTACATAGCGAGATAATTGCCCCTCTCTAATTCCATAAGCAAATCTCAATTTCTGTTTTTCTAATAATTGAGAACCATATTCAGAAATCATTTTCTTCCTTTTCAATTTTCTACCCCCTCCTTTCTTTGCTTCAGACAAGGTAAATTTTTGTGTCTGACATTTTTCAAAAATGTTAGCGCCCAATCTTCTACATAATTTATATTTTGCTTTGATAATCATAGTTTTTATTAATATTTATTGAGCGAAACGAAAAGAAATATTTTAGAAAATTTTGACCCCTCACTCAGACAAGTATTATATAGATAATTTTCTAAACAACAACTTTTCTTTTTTCTTTTTTGATATTGCATATTTTCTGGGTGAGGGGTATAAAAAATATAGTCACTCCGCTCCTTATTTTTCTATACTCTCCTTGGTTTTTTAGGTCTCGGCCCATTATGAGGAATTGGTGTCTTATCTTTTATTGAATCAATATGAATTCCACGAGAAATAAAAGACCTAATAGATGACTCTCTCCCAGCTCCCACTCCTTTGACAATAATATCTACCGTTTTAACTCCCATATTTTGAGCGGTCTCACCAATTAATTCACCGGCTTTCGCCGCAGCAAAGGGAGTTCCTTTTTTTGCCCCCTTAAAACCAAGAGCCCCACTAGATAAAGAACAAATTAAGTTACCTTTTTTATCAGTTAACGAAACCCTCGTATTATTGTAAGTGGACTGAATATATAAAATACCTGATTCTATTTTTTTCTTAGTAGCTCGAGATAAAAACCGTGATTTTAAAGCGGCACTCTTACCCCCTCCAGATTTACTTGTTTTTTTAACTATTCGTTTTTTCCCCATAATTTTATTTAAATCTTACTTTTTGCTGACAGGTTTTCTCCCCGACCCCATTGTTTTTTTAGCCCCACGTAATGTCCTAGCATTGGTTCTGGTTCTTTGACCACGACTGGGCAATTTCCGAGAATGTCTTGACCCTCGGTATGACCTAATATCAATCAATCTTTTTATATTACCCGAAACTTGTCTCCTCAAATCTCCTTCTAACTTATATTCTTCTGTTACCTTTCTAATTTTGTTTTCATCATCAACAGATAAATCTTTAGGTTTTTTTGAAAAATCTATACCCACCTCCGTTAAAATTTTATGAGCTCTTGACCTTCCCACACCAAAAATGGCGGTTAAGCCTATTTCTAATCTTTTATCTTCTGGGATTGTAATTCCTAATAATCTCATAATTTATCTTTGTCTTTGTTTATGTCTTGGATTATCACAAATAACACGAACCCGACCATTTCTTCGAATAACCTTACATTTTGCACATATTTTTTTAATTGATGTTTTTACTTTCATATATTTCTACTAAATCATTCTTTGAACAATTCTTCCTCTTCCCCCATAAGGGTCTAATTGAATTTTAACCTTATCACCAATTAAAACTCTAATTCTGTGAATTCTCATTTTACCAGAGAGATAAACTAAAATTATATTGTCCTTCCCTTTTTCATCTGAGCTTTCCACTTTTACACGAAAAAGAGTACCGGGTAAAGCCTCAACGACAGTACCCGTTACATACTGCTGTTCTTGTCCTTCTTTATTATTCATTATAACAGAAGTTATCTTAACAAAATTACTATTATTTTTCAAGTCCTTTTGAAGAAACCTTCTTTATTCCTTTAATTGTTTAACAATCTGTATCTGACTGGTACTACGAGGAAATGAATTTTTCCAAAAAGGTGTTATTTCTACTTCAGCTGATTCTATTCCATTATAGTTAGCTAAGATATTATTTGTTTCGCTTTTAGGTTGCCCAACAAAGTCATTTTTGAGATGATCTTCATCAAACAGCCATTCAAAATCGGTTTCTCCTTTGAGAGAGAAAATAAATCGACCTTCTACCCATGGTTCCACTTCATCTCTATTCTTTATCTCAAAATTCAAATCTTTAAAGTTTGTAATCATAATATCCTCACCTTGATAACCACTGACTGAATCGCTAGCAATTTGTTTACTTAAGTTTTCTTTATCAAAGATAATTGCATAAACCGAAACCTTCTCTTGAACTTCAATCATCCCTTCACTAACTTCTCCTGAATCAACAGTCCCCACAAAACCTGAACGAACAAACAAACCATCATCAAAAAGAATAAAGTTTTCAGGAATCTTAGTTAAAATTTCTTGAGAAAGTTCTTGCTCTAATTTATCAGAAATCTCTAAACGCGCTTTTTCAATATCTTCTTCTGAAGCTACTTTTTTAATCCCCTCAAAACCACCTGTCATAACCGTTTTAGACCTTGCATAAAAACCATCAAATCTTTCTGAACCCTTAAACCCTGGAATAGTGAAATCAGACAGCCCAATATTATATTTTTCACCAGATTGGTCTGCATAAACAGTGGCTTCAACACTTCCAGGAACTGTTTTTCCATCGCTACCAACTGTTTGCCCAGGAATAACCACAGAATTTTTAATTCGGTAAATTAATCCATCTGGTGTTTCAAAACGAGTATTAACAATCAATCTCTGAGTGTTTTTGTCAAAATTATTAAAAATAACAATTTGTCCACTGGCCTTTTCCTGAACCGTTTCTTTATTAGTAGAAACAACTTCTTCAGAACCAACCTTGTCTATGATAACAATATCAAAAGGAATGCCTCCTGTTTCCTTTTCTGAAACAGCAATAAAACTAGCATCCACTCTTTGTTGAAGTTGAAGAGGGGTAATCGTAATAACCACCTTGGAAGACATCAATAGAAAAAATAATGATAAGATAACAACCAACAGAGCAACAAAGAACCAAAGTTTTTTCCCTAATTTTTTAGTTTTTTTACTTCCGCTTGAAGCAAAAAACCCAATTGACTTTTTATCAAAGAAGTTATTCCTTGACCCTTTTCTGTTTTTCCCTTCTGGAATGGGAATGTCTTGAATAGATCTTTTAGGAGGTATTACATCTTGAAGTGTTTTTTTATCTCTCATCATAATTTTTTAATAATATCTAATAATAAAATAAGCTAAATTAATCTAAACTAGATTTTACCACAAAAAACAAAAAAACCTCAATTAACTCAATACTGCTTTAATTCTCCTCACTCCCGCACTACTGCTTTCTTCTTTGGTTATTTTGAACCGACCTAATTCGCCTAATCGGTTCACATGAGGCCCACCACAAATTTCATAAGAAAACACGTCAACCCCATCGGCTATTTTATAAACTTTGACTCGTCCACCATACTTACTTTCAAAAGCACCCACTGCTCCTGCTTGTTTAGCATCTTCTAAAGACATTTCTTCGCAAATAACTGGTAAATCTTTTTGGATAGCTTCGTTCACCAAACTTTCAACTTCTGCTTTTTGTTCTTCAGTTAATTTCTTGTCATAAGAAAAATCAAAACGCAACCTTTCAGCAGTAATATTACTCCCTTTTTGCTGAACATCTTTATCTAAAACTTTTCTAAGTGCAGCCAACAACAAATGTGCTGTTGTATGCAAACGAGTGGTCCCTTCCGAATTATCAGCCAAACCCCCCTTAAACTTTCCCACGGAAGCTGTTCTTGAAAGATCTTGATGTTGCTTCATTTTCTTTTCAAAGTCTTTTTTCAAATGTTCCTTTTTTTTCTCATTAATTATTTTTTTTCTTATAGTGCCACTTTCTAAGAGGATATTTTGAAGTTTATCTAATTCTTCTATACTCATTTCAAAAGGAAAACCAAAAGTAGAGAACAAAAGAAATAAATTTTGCCCTGTAATTTCCATCCCTGGTGATTCAATTTCTACACCCGAAATAGCATCATATTCGCCCCATTGTCCAATAGACATTTTTCTTAATTCTCTTAAACCCTTCTCCAACGTTTTTGAAAATTGAATTTCCTCTCTGTCTAATTGTTCTAAAACAAATTTTTTATTTCTTTCTAATTCTGGATAAACATCTTTGTAATCATTAATAACCACTTTAGCTATTTCTTTTGTCCAAAGTTCTTTAGTAATGCCCAATTGCTTCCCATAACGAATCGCTCGTCTAATCAATCTCCTCACAACATACCCTTGGTCAGTATTAGATGGGCTAATACCTCTCTCA
>CAYWKC010000001.1:0-7368 GCA_964459145.1 uncultured Candidatus Saccharibacteria bacterium | reverse complement strand
CAATCTCCTCACAACATACCCTTGGTCAGTATTAGATGGGCTAATACCTCTCTCATCTGCCAAAATAAAAGTGCTGGCTTTTAGATGGTCAGCAATAATTCTCATCTCTTTTTTATTTTCCGAATATTTTTTACCAGATAGCTCTTCAATTTTTGAAATTTGATTTGCCCACAACTCTGTTTGATAATCGTCAGCTAATCCCTGCATCACCGCCGTAATTCTTTCCAGCCCCATACCAGTGTCAACATTTTTCTGAGCCAATTTTATAAATTCATATTTTTCTTTTTTTTCAACTTTCGACTTATTATATTCCATAAAAACATTATTCCAAATCTCTACCCATAGATCATTGTCATCATTAAAACTTTCAGGAATTTTATCTGCATCTCCTACCCAATAAAAAATCTCCGAATCGGGGCCACAAGGACCTGTTTCTCCAGCTGGACCCCACCAATTAGCCGACTTGGGCAATTTCGCAATTCTTTTTTTGTTTACCCCTAAATCAACCCAAATCTTATAAGATTCTTCATCAAAAGGAGCATCTTTATCACCAGCGAACACTGACACCGCCAAACGTTGTGGGTCTAATCCCAACCATTGTTTAGAAGTTAAAAATTTCCAACTCCACTCCAAAGATTCTTTTTTAAAATATTCACCTAATGACCAATTCCCCAACATTTCAAAAAAAGTATGATGAGTAGTACCCCCCACTTCTTCAATGTCACCCGTCCTAACACATTTTTGAAAGTCAACCAAGCGTTGTCCGGCTGGGTGAGATTCCCCCATTAAATATGGGACAAGGGGATGCATTCCCGCAGTTGTAAATAACACCGAGGGATCATTTTCTGGAATAAGCGAGGCGCCTTGAATAACTTTATGCCCCTTCTCTCTAAAAAATTCCAAATACTTTTGCCTAATTTCTTTAGCTTCCATTTTCAATGTTTTTAATATCTATTTTAAACATTATAACAAATTCCCAGTTAATTAAAACTCCTTATTCAGAATATTTGGCGCTCCAAGCGCCAAGTACCAAAAATATAGAAAACCAATAACAAAATTGCAAACCCTGTTGTTGAGGATTTTCGGATGTCTTAATGTTTGAAAATGGTTTGGGCTTGGGACTGGGTTTTCAAACATAAGACAGAAGAAAATCCGAACATCTATCAAAACTTTTTTTATTTGATATCTAAATTTTTAAGTGATTGAAAATCCTTTTTAAGGTCATCACGAGAAAAAGAATTATACAAAGCTACTGCTGGATGAAGTAAAGGAATTATTTTAATTTCTCCGTAAGAAGCTTGGGCTTGAAAAACTTTGCCTCGCATTCTGCCAATAGATTCAATTTGAGAACCCAAACCAAATTTTTTCATAATGTATTCGGCAGAATATCTGCCTAAAGTTGCGATTATTTTAGGTTGAATTATTTCAATTTGTCTATCTAAGAAGGGACCATAGATTTTGATTTCCTCTGGTGAGGGATCCCGATTAGCCGTTGGTCTATCTTTAACAATGTTAGTAATATAGACACTTTCTCTTTTTAAATTAATTGAATCCAACAATTCATCTAACACTCTGCCTGAAGCCCCACAAAATGGCCTGCCTGTCAAAGCTTCATTTTTCCCAGGAGCTTCCCCCACAAACATAATTTTAGCATCATGATTTCCTTCTCCAATCACCGGAAAAACTTTATTTTTAATTCGTTCAGCATAAAGTGGAGAATTTTTCAAATTCAAAACTTCATCCTTAATTTCTTTCATTTGTTCTGTTTTTGATTTCATATGTTCAAATAAGGCAATGATTTATCCCCAGTTTACTTAGTAACCGGGTTACTAAGTGATTTGGGACAAATGCTCTAAAATCATTTTAACTGACGGAGAACGGTCGTTCAAATAAGACCGACATTGTCTAATTTCAGAAAAAATAGTTTCTATGTCTTGGGTAAGGGACGACGGCAAAGCCGTCGTCCTCTTTTTTTCAAAATCTTGATACAAAAATTGTTCCAATTCATTCAAAAAATTAATCACTCCAGCTTTGTCAGCTTTCTCTTCCTTACTTCTGGGTAAAAAAACCTTAACCAACTCAAATCTTTCTGAAAGACTACTTTGCAAAAATTTTTCTACTGATAATTTAGATGTTTGTTTACCCCCACTTCCGACTTTTAAATTGATAACCATCAGACGAGATTTCAAGGTAGGTAAAATATTTTCAGACGAGGGCATTAGCAAAAATAAATGAGTTCCTTGAGTTGGTTCTTCAAAAACCTTCAGCAAAGAATTTTGTGCTTCGTGAGTAATAAAGTTTGTTTTGATGACTAAAATTTTTTTATCACCAACTAAAGCTTTATTTGATTGAAAATCTTTAATGGCTCGACTATCATCTACCCCTAAGCTATCAAAATCGCCCAACCAAAAATCAGGATTGGCCACAGTTGAAAAACCAAATTCCGTATTTAAAAAATTTAACAACAACTTAAAAGTTTCTTCTTTATCCCCCTCTAATAAATAAGCATGCTGTAAATCCTTGGAAGTATTAAAAAAAGAAAACATAATTAACGATATTTTGAAATAACACTTCTTTTGTAAATATCCATATGTTGCAAAGCTACCCCTGTCCCTTTTGCTACACAAAAAAGTGGATCTTTAGCCAAATAGGCCTTGACCCCAGTTCTTCTATAAATTAGCTCTGGTAAATTTCTTAATTGAGAAGACCCCCCCGTCATAATTATTCCACTTTGAATAATATCAGCCGACAATTCAGGGGGAGTATCTTGGAAAACAATTTTAATCGCCTTTATCATCTCACGAAGTTCTTTTGTAATGGCTTTGGCAACTTCATTTGTTTTGACCTCAATTGAACGCGGTAGCCCTGAAATAAAATCTCTTCCTCTAACTTCCATAATTAACTGGTCTTCCAAAGGTAAAGCCGAACCAATTTGTATTTTTATATCCTCAACTGTTTTTTCACCCACAAAAAGATTGGAATTTTTCTTAACGGCATCAGCAATAGCTCTGTTTATTTTATCGCCAGCGCATTTCATAGAAGTGGAAGCTACAATTCCCCCCAAAGAAATAACTGCCACATCAATTGTTCCACCTCCAATATCCACTATCATATGCCCTCCCGGTTCTTCAATCTTCACTCCAGCTCCAATTGCCGCCAAAATAGGTTCTTTAACAATAAAAGCCTTTTTTGCTCCAGCCTTCACAGTAGCTTCAATCACTGCTCGTCGTTCTGTGGAAGTTATCCCAGCAGGAACAGACACTACCACTTCTGGTTTAAAAAGATTCCATTTTCCCAAAGTTTTATTAATAAAATATCGGAGCATTGCTTCCGTCACTTTATAATCAGCAATCACCCCATCTTTCATCGGACGATAAGTGATAATATTTTCTGGGGTTCTTCCTATCATCCCTTTGGCCTCCAAACCCACAGCTAAAATTTTATTATCCAATTCTGAAACAGCCACAACCGAAGGTTCATTCAAAATCACTCCTTTTCCAGGAACATAAACCAGTGTATTAACTGTGCCTAAATCTATTCCTAATCTTTTGGTAAAAAATGACATAATGATATCAAGTCTAAAGTCCATAATGTCAAAAGTCAAAAGCAGTTTATAAAAATCGTTTTACGATTTTTTACTTTATGGACTTTAAGGACTTTACAAACTTTTGACTTCATCTTACTCTCTTAATCTCAGCCCCAATTGCTTGTAATCTTTCTTCAACATTTTCATAACCTCTATCAATATAGTAGACATTATTAATAATTGACTCCCCTTTTGCAACTAACCCTGCAATTACAAAAGCAAAACCCGTTCTAATATCTGGTCCATCCAATTCTTTCCCTTTCAAAATAACTGGTCCAGTAACGGTTGCTCTGTGTGAATCCCACAGCTTAATCATAGCTCCCATTTTCTTCAAATCATCAGTATAGTTTAATCTTCCTTCAAAAATAGTCTCAAACACAAAACTTTCTCCTGTCACCTGAGTTAAGTAAACAACCATCGGTGCTTGTAGGTCTGTCGGGAACCCTGGGTATTCATGAGTTTTAAGATTGAGGGCTTTAAAATCACTATTTTTTTTATTTTCATTGTTAATTATTTTTAAATAGTCCTTCCCGACTTTAATCTCTACACCTGAATTTTTTAAAAGTTCTATGAGAATTTCAACGTGCTGTGGCTGACAATTACAAATCTTTAAGTTAGTAGCACAAAGAGCTCCTAAAATAAGAAAACTCCCCGTCTCTAGACGGTCTGGAATAGTTTTATATTCCTTCCCCTTGGCTTTTAACAGATTACCTCCTTCAATTTTAAGAATAGTTGTGCCCGCTCCAGTAATACGAGCTCCGCATAAATTTAGAAAATCGATTAAACTAATAATTTCTGGTTCCAAAGCCACATTTTTGAGAATAGTTTGACCCTCAGCTAATATTCCTGCCATAATAAAAGTTTCCGTAGCTGTCACGCTAGGAACTTTAAAAAAAATATCAACCCCTTCTAATTTCTTCCCCTTTGTAGAAATAAGGTATTTTCCATCTTTAACTTGCACCTCTGCTCCCATTTTTTCAAATCCTTCCAAAAATAAATCAATCGGTCGTTCTCCAATAACACACCCTCCTGGGTGAGGAAAAGTTAATTCCCCAAATCTCGCCAACAGAGGCCCTGAAAAAATAATGGAAGCTCTGAGACGTTTAGAGACTTTTTCATCAATCTCTGTTTTATTTAAACCAGTTGTATCAATTAAGTATTTTCCTTTTCCTTTTTTTGTAATATGGAGACCTAACCCAACAAAAATTTCTGTCATCCTGTCTAAATCTTCTATTTCTGGAACATTAGTCATTAAAAAACCATCTTCAAATAAAACACTGGCAGCCATCACAGGCAAGACGGCATTTTTAGCCCCGTTGACGAAAACTTCCCCAGATAATTTTTTCTGCCCACCTAATCCTTGAATGATAAATTTGTCTTTTTTCACTCTTATATTCTAAGGTTTTTCATAGAAAATAACAATTGATTTTAATAAAGAACTAGTGTTATTATACAATTAATGAAAAAAGATTTTTCCAACAAAAAACAGCTCTATTCTTATGCTATTGGTTTAGTTGTTATCTTAATAATTATTTTTGGTATTTTTTACAGAAATAATCAATACGGAATATTACAAATTAAATCACTAGATGAAAATTTAACTGTTTTCATTAATAACCAGAGAAAGGAAGTCCCCCAAAATATTAATCCTCAATTTAAATTGAAAAATGGAAAGCATACCATTGTTATAGCCAAAGATAAATTTTGGCCTTGGATAAAAGAAGTCGAAATAAATAAAGACAGTGACTTTATTATTCAACCTTTTTTTATTCCACAAAATACCAGTGGGGTGTTAATTGGAAAAGAAGATTCTGAATATCCACAAATAATATCTCTTTTTCAAACAAATTTAATTTCTCAATCTGCTTTAGAAAAAATTCCTGATAATCTCACCCTCTTGAAAGAAACAATCACTGCTTTGGATTTTTATAAAGAAAGACAAGATATCGTAATTATTGCTTCTGGAGACGGCATCTACGGCTTAGAAATTGATAGTAAAAACATTCAAAATTTTCAACCTATTTATAAAGGAATCCACCCACTTTTTGTTAAAAAAGACAATTCTTCACTTTACATCTTAGATAATGATAATTTAATGCTTGTGAACTATTAGATAAGTTTCCTACTTAACACTTGAAACATTAAGTGAAAAAATACTGAAAAAAAAGCAAAATGAACCTGATAACCACTCTCCCTATTTATAGAAATAATTTTCAAAAACCAACCTTATTCTTTTCTCTTCAAAATTTCTCCGTTGGTTCGCTTATTTTTGTTCCCTACTCTAAATCAGTTAAAGTTTTTAATAAAAAGCCTGCTGTAGTTATTCAAATTGAAAATTTAGAAAAAAATAAATTTTTTTTAAGAAAAAATAAAGTTGTAGTAAAAAAATTAGATTCCTCCCCTCAATGTATTTTTCTTAAAAAAAATATCATTAAATTACTTCAGTTAATTTCAGAAAGAAAAAAAATACCTTTAGAAGATGTTTTTAAGAAGGTCTTCCCCAAAAAAACCCTGAAAGAATTAAATAAACTTTCCTCTCACCCAGAGAAAAAGAAATTCTCTCTTGAAAAATTTACTAATAAAATCACACCTGATTTTGTAAAAAAGAAATTTAAACTAAATTTTTCTCAATCTCTTAATCAACCTAATAAACGCACCAAAGAAATTAAAAATATTAATGAACTATTGTCTACTCAACGAGTTAAAAAAATTTCCCTTCACTCAGAAAAACATTATTTAGTAGACGAAATAAGAAATTATTTTGGCGAAACTGCTTTGAGGGGAACTGGTTCATTCAGTTTTTACTTAGGGTTCTTTAAGAAAATACCAGAAACAGTAATTTATCAATATTGGTCAGAGGTGAAAAATAGTAGGAAATCTCTCAAAGACCAACAAAAGCTCTTTTGGTGGAAAATCGGCCAGTTTTTGAAAGAGAAGAAAAATAAACAATAACAAAATCTTTGATAAATCCCAGATTGTTGGAATTAGACACTCCGCAAGCCAAAAAGCTTGGACCCAACCCTTGGTGATTTTTGAGGAGTAGCACCCCTCAAATTAAATTACCAAGGGTTGGGTTTTTGGCTGAGGACAAGGGAGGGCTCCGCAGGAGAGCCCGAGTGTGTGTCTAATTTTAATAATCTGGAATTTAATTACATTTTACAAAAAAAGAAAATAGTTCACCCTGTTAAATAAATTTATTTAACAAATAAAATTAAGATTTGACAAGAGAAAGAAATAAAAATAAACTAATATCTAAAGATGTCATTAATAATAACAAGAAAGAAAAGACGAAAGTCAAATCTTATTTAACAGGGTAAATGATAGAAGTTTTACAAAAAGGTAATCAAATCTTAGAACAAACCGCTCAAGAAATATCCTTGGAAGAGATTTCTAATCCTAAGATAAAAAATATTATTTCCCAAATGAAAGATATTCTTAAAAATACCGAGGATGCAATTGCTTTGGCTGGACCACAAATCGGAGAATCTTTGAGAATTTTTGTTGTCTCTAATAAATTTTTTAAAGAAAATAATCAAGAATATCTTATTTTTATCAACCCAGTTATCATCAAATTATCCAAAGAAAAACAGTGGCTAGAGGAAGGGTGTCTAAGTGTGCGTAATGTTTATGGAGAAGTAGAGAGATCAAGAAAAGCATTGGTTCAGGCCTACGATGAAAATGGAAAAAAATTCACTTTTGGAAGTAGCGACTTATTGGCTCAAGTTTTTCAACATGAAATAGACCATCTCAACGGTATTCTTTTCACTAGTAAGGCCAAAAAT